>NZ_JAZHLJ010000013.1:0-98182 GCF_036549495.1 Aurantimonas sp. C2-5-R2 | reverse complement strand
AACATCTGCGACCTGTTCGAGCCCGAAGAATGTTGGAACTACCTCAAGGCCGCTGGCTATGTTGCAGATTAATCGCCTGACGCTCTAGCCCAGCAGAAGGAAACGCTTGTTCACCGAGATCCCTGGAGCCGCCCGGTCAGCTTGCCGCCCGACGAACATAACCGATCAACGGTTCATCGCAACCGTTCCGTGTGAGCTTGTATAAGCATGGCTAAGGCGGGCCCAAATCAGCTCTGCAGCCCCTTCCAAACCGCACGGTGAATCGTCGCGCCAACTTTCGCGGCGGCGTTCGCTTCGCTTGCGGCGGCCGGGTCCGCCTGTCCCTTTCAGGCGAAGGCGTCGGGCTCGGACTCCTTGCGCTTGGCGATGAAGCCGGAAAGCGCCTCGGCGACGCCGGGATCGAGCGCGGGCGCCTCATAGGCATCGAGCCAGCGCCGGCAAAGCTGGTTGGCCCGGTTCTCGGCGCGCAACGCGCCCTCGGCCGACCACTGCTCGAAGGAATTGTTGTCGGCGATGGACGAGCGATAGAACGCCGTCTGAAAATTGTCCTGGGTGTGCTGGCAGCCGAGGTAATGGCTGCCCGGCCCGACCTCGCGGATCGCCGACATGGCCTGGCCGTTTTCGGACAAGTCGACCCCGCGCGCCATTGCCTGCATCATGCCGAGCTGATCGCAATCCATGACGAATTTCTCGTAGCAGGCTGCCAGCCCGCCCTCGAGCCAGCCGGCAGCGTGCAGCACGAAGTTGGTGCCCGCCAGCACCGTCGAGTTCAGCGTGTTGGCGCTCTCGTAGGCTGCCTGGGCATCAGGCACCTTGGACGCGCAGAGTGACCCACCGGTGCGGAACGGCAGGCCGAGCCGGCGCGCGAGCTGCGCCGCGCCATAGGAGACCAGCGCCGGCTCTGGCGATCCGAAGGTCGGCGCGCCAGACTGCATCGAGATCGACGAGGCGAAAGTGCCGAACACGACCGGCGCGCCCGGCCGGCAAAGCTGGGTGAAGGCGGCGCCCGCCAGCACCTCTGCGAGCACCTGCGTCAAGGTGCCGGCGACCGTCACCGGGCTCATGGCCCCGGCCAGGATGAAGGGCGTGACGATGCAGGCCTGGTTCGCCCGGGCATAGACCTTCAGCGCGCCCAGCATGGTGCCGTCGAAGGTCATCGGCGAATTGGCGTTGATCAGGTTGATGACAACGGTGTTCTGATCGACGAAATCCGAGCCGAACAGGATGCGGCACATCTCGATCGTGTCGGCGGCCCGTTCCGGCGCCGTCACCGAGCCCATGAAGGGCTTGTCCGACAGCGTCATGTGCGCATGCACCATGTCGAGGTGACGCTTGTTCACCGGGATGTCGACCGGCTCGCACACCGTGCCGCCCGAATGGTGGATCGACGGTGCCATATAGGCGAGCTTCACGAGGTTGCGGAAATCCTCAATCGTTGCGTAGCGCCGCACGCCGTCGAGGTCACGCACGAAAGGCGGACCGTAGACCGGCGCGAACACCGTGGCCTTGCCGCCGATCTCGACCGAGTTCTCCGGATTGCGGGCGTGCTGGGTGAAAATCCGCGGCGCTGTCTTCAACAGTTCGCGGCAAAGCCCCTTGGGAAAACGCACCCGCTCTCCGGACACGTCGGCGCCCGCTTCCTTCCACATCGCCAGCGCTTCCGCGTCGTCGCGAAATTCGATGCCGATCTCCTCAAGCACCGTGTCTGCATTCGCCTCGATCAGGGCCAGACCTTCCTCGTCGAGCACCTCGTATTCCGGAAGCGACCGGCGGATATAGGCAAGTTTTGGTCCCGACCCGGACTGGGTGCGGGCCGCGCGCCGAGCCGATGCGCCGCCGCCACCGCCGCGCCCGCGTCGTCCGCCCGCCGCACCGCTCTCGGCTTCCATCGCCTCGGGGGCCTGTCCGGTCACGTCGCTCATCCGTCGTCTCCTGGCATTGTCCGCTGGCGCCGGCCGGGCTCTGCACCCTCCCCGGCCGACATCCTCCCGCGAGCATACGCGGCAATCACAGCCGATTGTAAAAGGACAAATCCCGCTCGCCGTTCCGGATGCGAAGATCGGTGACGCGCGAAGGACAGTCGCCGGGCTGGCTCGGCAAGCGTATCCGTGGCGCGGACGTCGTTTTCGGCATCGGCAATGTCGCAGCCGGAAGATTTGTTTACCGCCCTTTGCCCTACTCTCGATCGTGATGCGGTGCGAAGCGCCCGACATGCGCCGACACCGTTCCCTAATAAGGCCTCGGGAGAGGCCGCTGGTGAGGAGTGCCATCACGGCGGATGACGACGAGATCGTACTGGCCGAGCTCTCCGACGACGACCTCGTCGCCCAGATGAAGGACGACCTTTACGACGGGCTGAAGGAGGAAATCGAGGAAGGCACCAACATCCTCCTCGGACGGGACTGGACACCCTACGACGTCCTGACCAAAGCGCTCGTCGGCGGCATGCAGATCGTCGGCGAGGATTTTCGCGACGGCATCCTGTTCGTGCCTGAGGTGCTTCTCTCGGCCAATGCCATGAAGGCCGGAATGAAGATTCTGCGGCCGCTGCTGGTCGAGACCGGTGCGCCGAAACAAGGCAAGATGGTCATCGGCACTGTCAAGGGCGACATCCACGACATCGGCAAGAACCTCGTCGGCATGATGATGGAGGGCGCCGGCTTCGAGATCGTCGACCTCGGTATCAACATCGACGTCGACAAGTACCTCGCCGCGCTCGACGAGCACCAGCCGGAATTCCTTGGCATGTCGGCGCTGCTGACGACGACGATGCCCTACATGAAGGTGGTGATCGATACGTTGGTCCAGAAGGGTCGCCGCGACGACTATATCGTCCTTGTCGGCGGCGCGCCGTTGAACGAGGATTTCGCCAATCAGGTCGGCGCCGACGCCTATTGCCGCGATGCGGCTATTACGGTCGAGATCGCCAAGGAGCTGATGGCGCGCAAGCACAATCAGCTGCGACCGGCATGACGCCGGTCATCCAGCCTGCCCCTCATGCCGACGCTGACACGGCGTGCATTGGCCGGCAATGAACAGGTCGGATATCTCGCCGCTCCCCGCTCGCACCGCCCATGAGAACGGCGCGGCGGCCCGAAGGCTCCGCGCCGGTTCATCGTCGCGCTCGCCGGCTGTCTACTCGGCGACGTCCCTCACAGCCGCCCCGGTTGCGTCGACGGTATTGCCAAGATCGCGGCCGACCCCGCGCACCGTGTTGGCGCAACCGGAAAGTAGAAGCGCCCCGACAAGAACCCCGGACAATATTACGATGCGTTGGGCCATGCTGTTTTCTCCGTTTCGAGAATGTGACGGAAAAACGGCTGAGACTTACGCCGGTTCCGCTCCCTCGCGACATTTTCATCTGGAAGGCTGATGTTCGACGGCCCCGCCCACGCCACCGCGCCCTCCCGTGACAATGTCGAGCGGCTCACGGTCATCGCCTGCGGCGCCATCGCGCGGGAGATTGTCGCCATCCTCACTGCCAACGGCCTCGACCATGTCGACCTCACCTGCCTGCCGGCCGTTCTTCACAACGCGCCGAAAAAGATCGCGCCAGCCGTCGAAGCAGCCATCCTCAAGGCCCGGAACCGGGGCGCGTCCAGGATTTTTATCGCCTATGCCGATTGCGGCACTGGCGGCCATCTCGACGCGGTCTGCGAACGCCAGGGCGTCGAGCGCATTGCCGGCCCGCATTGCTATTCCTTTTTCCTCGGCAATGACCGCTTCGCCGCCGAAGGCGATGCCAACATGACCACCTTCTGGCTTACCGATTTTCTCGCCCGTCAGTTCGACGCGTTCATCGCCAAGCCGTTTCGCCTCGACCGTTATCCCGAAATGACGGCGATGCTGTTCGGCAATTACGAACGCGTCGTCCACATTGCCCAGACCGACGACGCCGAGCTCGATGCCCGCGCACGCGCGATCGCCGATCGTCTCGGGCTCGCGCACGAGCGGCGCTTCGTCGGCTATGGCGATCTCGTCGACGCGATCGCCACCGCAGCCGGCGCCGCCCGGCCCCAGCTTGCGACGGGCTGACGCGGATCTCGCAAAGCGCCTCGAGGGGTATCGATTAGTCACATCGACATGGGAATCGGTTGGCGACCAGCCAACGCAGCCGCTTGATGTTTGCCAACGAAACGCCGATTTAATATCCACCCCGTCATAGTGTTTGCGGACTCCTTGATTAAGGGGGAGGCCGTGTCGGCGGTTTGGCATTGCCTGCCTCATGCCATTCAGCTCCGCGATCCGTTCCGCAAACCCAGTTTACCGAGTATCCACCGTGTCACCCGCCGCCTTCTCAAACATTCGACGATCGCTGCGGCGACGCGGGGTCAAGCGGCAACGACGCATCTCCGCCATTCTGCGGGGCTACACCCATCGCGACCGGACCGGTCCAACGCTGGGCGAATTGTCCCAGGCCTTCGATTCGCGAGCGTATGGGGCATTCTTCATTCTGCTCGGCGGGCTCAATCTGGTTCCGCTCCCGCCGGGCGCCTCGCTGCTCTTCGGGATACCGCTCATGCTGTTCGCCCTGCAGCTTGCGATCGGCCGCCACCGGCTCTGGCTGCCTGGCCGTATCCATCGGATCCGCCTCAGCGCCGACACGCTCGGCATGGGGATGCGCAAGATCGGACCGACGCTGCGCTGGATCGAGCGCCTCGCACGGCATCGCTATTGGCCCGAGCCTGAATGGGTGCTGCTTGTCGCGGTCGGCTGGTTCTGCTTTCTGATGGCGGCACTGGTGGCGCTTCCCTTTCCACTGACCAACATGGCGCCCGGCGTCGCTATCGCTCTCGCCGGAGTGGCGATCACCGCCCGCGATGGTCTCTGGCTGATTGCCTCCATCCTTCTCGGGGTGGCATCGGTCGCCGTTCTGGGCGGTGTCTACGGTGCCGCAGCCCTCGCGGTCATGCAGATTTTCTGACCGATCCGGCCGCATGGCGCGTGCCGGACAGGGTCGAATTTGGCACTGGTTGGGTCGGGGTCCTTGGCTAAGCAGCGGATGCGTCGATGCGGTCGAACGATCGCTCCCGATCCTCAAAAAATTCTCCAGATCGCCCGTCAGGCGCCGAATGTCGCAAAGCCGCCGCGCGTCGTCGCGTCCGGCATATCCTCCGACAGCGTCTCCCGGCACATTGCCGGGCGTGGGAGATGCGGCATGGCCGAAACGCAAATCGTCTATTGGCGGGATATTCCCGCCCAGGTGATCGTCCGCCAGGGACGCAAGGCGGCGCGTCGCGAATTGCCGATACGCTTCATCGAGGCGATCGACCGCTGCGCCATGCGCGTCGGCGCCCAGGATTCCGAGGCCTATCTCGCCGAATGGCGGCGCGAAAGCGCGGCCTGCGAAGCGGACGACCTCGAAGCCGAGGCCACGAACAGATTGTCCGAACTCGATCAACGCTACGACCGGGACCGCCTCGCGGCGCTGGTCGCAAACGAGGGGCGCGAGCCATGATACAGGATCTGCCGTTGCCGCGGCATCATATCCCCGCCTCGATCGAAGTCGCTCCCAAGCAGGCGCTGGATTCGCGCGAGCTGCCCGATCTGTTTCCCGCCGGAACCAAGGTCTATCTGACCGATGTCGGTGTCGACTCCGTCAAGGATTTCATCCGCGCGGTGAAACGAATTTCCGACCTCGGCTATGCGCCGGTCCCGCATATTCCGGCGCGCCGCATCCGCAGTCGCGACGAATTGGAGACCCGTATCCGGGCCTATGCCGAAGAGGCCGGCGTCGACGACATGCTGGTGATCGGTGGCGGCCTCGATCGTCCGGCCGGACCGTTCACCTCGACCATGGAGATTCTGGAGAGCGGCCTCTTCGACCGCTACGGAATCCGCGATGTCGGTGTCGCCGGCCATCCCGAGGGCTCGCCCGACTTCTCGGCCGCGACCGCCGAAGAGGCGTTGCGGCTCAAACGCGATTTCGGCGAGCGCACCGGGGCGCATATGCGCATCGTTACCCAGTTCGGTTTCGATGCGGACGAGTTCATCAACTGGTCGCTGGCCATCAAGGAAGCTGGCATCGGCCTGCCGATCCATTTGGGCGTCGCCGGACCCGCCAAGATCACCACGCTGATCAAATACGCCGCGATGTGCGGTGTCGGCAACTCCGTCGCCTTCCTGAAGAAGCGTGCGTTGGCGCTGACCGCGCTCGCCACGACCCATTCGCCGGAAGCTGTGGTCGGGCCGATCGAGCGGCATTGGCAGGCGACGCTGGACTCGCCCGTCCGGCAGATTCATGTCTTTCCCTTCGGCGGTCTGGTGAAATCCGCCGAGTGGCTGACCGAACGCGCCTCCTGGCCAAACCAGGCCTCGTCCTTCAGCCGCGACATCAAGCGCCAGCACGGCTGATCCCCAGCCGAACCGAATCATCCTTGAGCCCCCGTCACCCGAAAGACCGCCCATGACCCGTACCGTCGTCGCCTCCGCCAAGAGGGAGATCGTAATCGGCTTCGACGAACCATTCTGCGTCATCGGCGAACGGATCAATCCGACCGGGCGCAAGAAGCTCGCGGCCGAGATGGTGGCCGGCAATTTCGACACCGTCACCAGGGACGTGCTGGAACAGGTTGCCGCGGGCGCGACCATGCTCGACGTCAA
Organism: Aurantimonas sp. C2-5-R2; assembly: GCF_036549495.1. NCBI lineage: Bacteria > Pseudomonadati > Pseudomonadota > Alphaproteobacteria > Hyphomicrobiales > Aurantimonadaceae > Aurantimonas > Aurantimonas sp. C2-5-R2. The sequence goes on along the minus strand of NZ_JAZHLJ010000013.1, from coordinate 91,579 downwards.
TGCCGGGGTCACGGCCGTCGACCCGAACGTCTCGGAGCCGCCGCTGCTGGTCCAGACCATCCGCCTCGTCCAAAGCCTCACCGATCTACCGATCTCGATCGATTCCTCGGTGTCCTCCGCCATCCGGGCAGCGCTGGAGGTCGCCGAGGGGCGGCCCTTGGTCAACTCCGTCACCGGAGAGTTGGAAAAGCTCGAGGCGATCCTGCCCCTGATCAAGAAATACGACGTGCCGGTCGTCGCCATCTCCAACGACGAAACCGGAATTTCCGAAGATCCGGACGTGCGCTTCGAGGTCGCGAAGCGGATCGTCCGGCATGCCGCCGACTACGGCATCAAGCCGTGCGACATCGTCGTCGACCCGCTGGTCATGCCGATCGGTGCGATGGGCACGGCGGGCCGGCAGGTCTTCGCGCTGGTGCGTCGCCTGCGCGAGGAGCTCGGCGTCAATACGAGCTGCGGCGCCTCCAACATCTCCTTCGGCCTGCCACACCGCCACGGTATCAACGCCGCCTTCTTGCCGATGGCGATTGCCGCCGGCATGACCTCGGCGATCATGAATCCCTGCCGGCCGCAGGAGATGGAGGCGGTTCGCGCCGCCAACGTTTTGATGGGCAACGATCCGTCCTGCGGAAGCTGGATCCGCAACTACCGCGATGTCCAACCAGCCGCGACGATGGTCGCAGCCGGTTCAGCCGCCGCGCCATCCGGCAGCGGCCGGCGACGCGGCGGTCGGGAAGCCCGGATGGCGCAGTCCTGATGGGGGCCGGCGGCTCGGCGAGCGCCGCATCAAAGGCTACGGACCGTCCGCGACCGGCGTTATTCTTTTCGCAAGTGCGAAATAAACTTGGCCGCTGCTGCGACTGTTTGGTGTCGCCGAACGTTTCTCGCGGGACAGTCCCGACCGAAGGGACACCCCGAAAGGAATTCGCTTGATGACCCGCCGCCGCCTGTCGCTTTCCGTTGCTCCAAAGAGCAGCTCCGAAATGTCGACGCTGATGATGCTGTCACCCTTCGTGATCGGCAACCGCATGATGCAATTCTGGATGTCGGCCGCTTCCCCGACGGCCACGGACCGCGATGAGATTTCGCGCATGGTCGGCGAGAAGGTGCAGGCGGCGGGCGAATCGCTTGTCGCCATGAACATGGCCGCGATGGAAGCCATCACCGAGGCCACGCTCGGCGCCGTGACGGGACGCGGCAGCCACTCCAACCATGGCGACGCGATCCTGTCCGCGGGCCTGAAACCCTATACCAAGCGCGTGCGCGCCAATCGCAAGAGATTGTCGAAGTGACATGTCCGCGGCTTTCCGGCGCTGATGGCGCGTCCGTCAGCGCCCTCATCCTGAGGTGCGAGCGCAGCGAGCCTCGAAGGGCGAGGGCCGGCACGGTTCCAGGCTGATGGCGGCACGATGACCCAGCAAGATCCCCTCGTCCTGTTCATGCCGTCCGGCCAGCGCGGCCGCTTCGCGAAAGGCACGCTGGTCATCGAGGCGGCGCGTTCGCTCGGCGTCTATGTCGATAGCGTCTGCGGGGGGCGCGGCATTTGCGGCCGCTGCCAGATCGAGGTCGCCGAGGGTATCTTCGCCAAGCACAAGATCACCTCGGCGGCCGATCACCTCTCGGCCTGGTCGGCCAAGGAAGAGCGCTATGCCGCCAAACGCGGCCTGAAGCCCGGCCGCCGGCTCTCCTGCTCCACCACAATCGAAGGCGACCTCGTAATCGACCTGCCGTCCGACATGGCGGTCAACGCGGCGGTCGTCCGCAAGGCGGTCGACACGCGCGAATTTCCGCGCGACCCGGCGATCAGGCTGCTTTACGTCGAGGTCGTCGAGCCCGACATGCACGCGCCGCTGGGCGATCTCGATCGCATTTTCGTGGCGCTGGAAAAGGATTGGGGCATCTCGGCGCCGATCGTCGATCCGGGGATTCTTCCCCATGTCCAGAAGACGCTGCGCGACGGCGCCTGGAAGGTCACCTGCGCAATCGCCCAGGATCGCGACGACGAACGCCCACGCCTGATGGGACTCTATTCCGGTCTCAAGAACGAGGCCTACGGCATCGCCGTCGATATCGGCTCGACGACGATCGCGCTGCATCTGTCGTCGCTCTTGTCGGGCGCGACCATTGCCTCGGCCGGCACGCCCAACCCGCAGATCCGCTTCGGCGAGGATCTGATGAGCCGCGTCTCCTATGTGATGATGAACCCCGGTGGCCGGCCGGAAATGACCAAGGCGGTGCGCGAGGCGATCCAGAGGCTGGTCGAGGAGGTCGCGACCGAAACCAACGTAGACACGGCCGACATCATGGATTGCGTCTTCGTCGGCAATCCGATCATGCATCATCTCTTCCTCGGCATCGATCCCACCGAACTCGGCCAGGCGCCCTTCGCGCTGGCCGTGTCGGGCGCTCTGGCCGTGCCGGCCAGCGACCTCGATCTCAGCCTGCATCCGGCGGCCCGCGCCTATCTCCTGCCCTGCATTGCCGGCCATGTCGGCGCGGACGCGGCGGCCGTCACGCTCTCGGAAGGCCCGCATCGCCAGGACGAGACGATGCTCGTCGTCGATGTCGGCACCAATGCCGAAATCGTGCTCGGCAACCGGCAGCGGCTTCTGGCCGCTTCCTCGCCGACCGGTCCGGCCTTCGAAGGCGCAGAAATTTCCTCCGGGCAGCGTGCCGCGCCGGGCGCCATCGAGCGCGTTCGCATTGATCCGGAGACGCTGGAGCCCCGCTTCAAGATCATCGGGGTGGATGGCTGGTCCGACGATCCGGGCTTTGCCGCCGCCGCGCAATCGACCGGCGTCACTGGCATTTGCGGCTCCGGAATCATCGAGGTGATCGCGGAAATGTTTCTCGCCGGCATCATCACCGAAGACGGAATCATCGACGGATCGCTTGCCGCCCGCTCGTCCCGCATTGTCCCGGAGGGGCGCACCTTCGCCTATGTCCTCCACGCGACGTCCGCCCGGACGATCAGCATCCTGCAAACCGACGTGCGCGCTATCCAGCTCGCCAAGGCGGCGCTTTACGCCGGCATCAAGCTGCTGATCGACAAGTTCGGCGCTGCAGGTGAGTCCGACACCATCGACCGCATCGCGCTGGCCGGCGCCTTCGGCTCCTTCATCGAGCCGAAATACGCCATGGTCCTCGGACTGGTGCCCGACTGTAACGTGGAAAAATGTGGCTCGGTCGGCAATGCGGCGGGCGCCGGCGCGCGCATGGCGCTGTTGAACCGGTCCTATCGCCGCGAGATCGAGGCGGTGGTCAAGCGCATCCAGAAGGTCGAGACCGCGCTGGAGCCCGCCTTCCAGGATCATTTCGTCGCCGCCATGGCGTTTCCGAACAAGCGCGACGCCTATCCCGAACTGGTCAAGGTGCAGAGGCTGCCCAACCGCGATGCCGAGGGCCGGCCGATCCGGCGCTCCGGCGAAGCCGAAGGTGACGCGCCCCGGCGCCGTCGCGGCGGTCGCCCTCCCCGTTGAACCAGACCGTTGCGATTGACGCGGCGCCGCTGGCGGCTTATCCCCCAAGGCGTCGACGCCCGAAAAACGAGCGAGCGAACCCTTTTCCACGAATTACGATTGGTCCATGTCAGTTTTGAAACCCAAGGGTGCGGATTTCGTCGAACGCCGCACAGCCGCGCAAGAAGCGAAAGCCGCCCTTCTCGAAAAGATGAAGGCGAAGCAGAACGACCCCGCCGCCGAAGCCCGCCGCGCCGAGCGCGCCGCCATCGTCGCGGCTCGCGAGGAGCGTCAGGCCAAGAAGCGCGCCGAGGCCGAAGCCAAAGCCCGCGAGGCAGCCGCTCGCAAGGCCGAGAAGGAAGCCGAGCGCCTGGCCGCGGAAGAAGCCGCCAAGGCCGAGAAAAACCGGCCGATGGCGCAGATGGTCGCCGACGAAGCCGCCCGCAAGGCGGCCCGCGACGCCAAATACGCCGCTCGCAAGGCCCGCAAGAAGTAGAGTAGCGATGAGGCTTTTGCCATGACCCTGCTGGGAGCATTGTCGAATATCGCGGCAATCCTCACGGCGACGGTCGCGGTATGGGCTTTTGGTCGATACGTGTGGGAACGCCGTCAGAAGCGTCTGCGCCTCGAGCAGTATCTGCCGACGAAAAGACGGCTGGCGGCGGTCAGGGCAAACGTACGCTCCTGCATCTCGTGGCTCATCTGGGAATGAGCGAATCCGAGCTCATGGACGCCGCCTTTCGCAGCAGATGTGTCAGGCGACGCCTCGGCGTCGATGCCCAAGGCCGCGCCGACCGATGCTGCTCGAATATGACAGCGGCAATCCCGAAGACGATCTGCCGGGATAATCAGCCCACCGACAATTTGGCTATGCTCCGGCCTGAAAGTGAAAGACGTCGCTTGCGCGCGGAAACAATCCCGCGCAATCTCGCGCGATTCGACCGCGTGGTCGCAATGTCGTGGAAGCGAGACCATCGCCGGTCGCGTTAGGGTCGGAGGCATTTGCCGATGAGGATCGCGTCAGCCCCGACTGGTCAGCCGCGCTTTGGGAGCGGCCAAACGACCAGAATTGACGATACGATGAGCGAGGCCGCGCCCAAGCGGACCATCGTGTTTCTGCTCGTTCCGAATTTCTCCATGATCGCCTTCGCGACCGCGATCGAGCCGCTGCGGATCGCCAACCGCATCGTTGACCGCGAGATTTATCGCTGGCGCCTCGCCTCGACCGACGGCGCGCCGGTGCGCGCGTCGAACGGCGTCGAAGTGGCGGTGACAAGTTCCGTGGAGGCTGAGCGCCGGGCGCTGCCCGGCGAAAGACGGCCATCCATGGTCTTCGCCTGCTCCGGCGTATTGGTCGAGGATTTCTCCGACAAGGCGGCCTTCTCCTATCTGCGCGAGGCCCATCAGCGCGGCATCTCTGTCGGCGGCCTGTGCACCGCCGCCTGGATTCTCGCGCGGGCGGGTCTCCTCGCCGACCGCCGCTGCGCCATCCATTGGGAGAACATGCCGGGCTTTGCCGAAGCCTTCCCGCGCGCCGACGTCTATGCCGATCTCTTCGAGATCGACCACAACATCTACACTTGCGCCGGCGGCACGGCCTCACTCGACATGATGCTCGCCCTGATCGGCGAGGACCAAGGCGAGGACGTGGTCAACCGGGTCTGCGAGCAGGCGCTGACCGACAGAGTGCGCGGCCCGCAGGACCGGCAGCGACTGCCGCTGCGCGCGCGGCTCGGCGTTCAACATGCCAAGGTTCTGCGGGTGATCGAAATCATGGAAGCCAATCTCTCCGATCCGCTGTCGCTGGTCGAGATCGCCCGCGCCGTCGGCCTCTCCCGCCGGCAGGTCGAGCGTCTCTTCGACAAGGAGATGGGCCGCTCGCCAGCGCGTTACTATCTGGAGATTCGGCTCGATCGAGCCCGGCACCTGCTGATGCAATCGCAACTGCCGATCGTCGAGATCGCCGTCGCCAGCGGTTTCGTCTCCGCGTCGCATTTTTCCAAATGCTACCGCGAACTCTATTCGCGCTCGCCGCAGCAGGAACGGGCCGGACGCGCCGCGCCATCTCCGGCCTGATCGGGGGCGCCTCCCCCGGCCCTGCCCTACTGGAAATCCTCGATCCAACGTTGCTGGCGCTGTTGCCACAGCCGTTCGCCGATCAGACAGTCGGCGGCCGAGGCGTTCTGCGCTGGAATAACGGTTGCTGGGTCATTCGCTTGATCGTCGGGCCAGTTGCCGGCGAGTTCGAGCACCAGTTTACGGCGCACCGCCTCGGGAAACTGCGACCAATCGTTGACCGGGATGATGAAGGCCGAGGGTCCCCCGATCACACAGTTCGTATAATAGCGGTCGAGATCGGGGATCGAACTCCAGCCGAAGCCGCCGCCTGACGTCATCAGCGGCAGGCCGTTGATCGTGATGCCGCGGGCGACCGCCGCATCGCGCGCGGCGGTGACCATGCGCCCCTGATTGTTCGGTCCATCGCCGGAAATGTCGACGACACGCCGGCGACCATCGAAGCCGTTGCGATCGAACAGTGGCGCGATGAAATCGAGCGCGGATGCGATGGAGGTTCGCCGCTGGCGCTCCGGCTCCTCGCTTGCCAGACGATAGGCGAACGCTTCAGCGCTCGCCTTGGAATCGATCAGCGTCCACGGCACGAGGATCGATTGGGAGAACATCCCGGCCCACTCTATATAGGTAACCGCGACCCGGCCGTAGCCGCCTTCCATGATCGCTCGCTGGACCGGCTCGCTACGGAATGCCGCGGCATATCCTTCCCGCTGGATCTCCTGCTCGCCATGATCCATCGACCATGAGACATCGACCGCGAGGACGAGTTCGACGTCAACTTTCTGGCCTTCTTGTGGTGCCCGTTGGTCGTTTGTACCCAAGTCGCCAAGGCTACGCAGTTGCGCCGTCGCCGACGCAAAGCCATCTATCCCCGCGATGACCGCGAGGAGGAAGACAGCGACGAAGGCGACGAGTCGGCAGCGCATGACGAAATCGTCACGCCAATTGCGCCATCGCGCAAGACAAAAAATTGTCACGATCCGCCCGACCTGTGCACCTGCCGGACTATCCGGTCCGACCGCGAGAGTGCCTGTGCTTATCCGCGCAGCCGCTCATTGTTCGGATCGAACGGGCTCTCGCCGACCACGGTCGCGTCATGCAGCGTACCGAGGATCTTGATCTGGAGCCGCGTCCCCTCGCCCGCGTGTTCCGGCTTCAGCATGGCCAGCGCCAGGCTCTTGCCAACCCGCCAGCCGTAGCCGCCATTCGTCGCCCGGCCGACCAGTTCCCCGTCGGCGTAGATCGGCTCCGAGCCGCGCGCGTCCGCGTCGCCGACGTCATGGACTTCAAGCGTCGCGAACTGCCAGCGCAGACCGGCCTCGCGCGCCTTGACCACCGCGTCACGGCCGATGAAGTCGCCCTTGTTTGGATGAACGAATCTCTCAAGACCGGACTCGAACGCATTGTATTCGATGGAGAGTTCGCGCGGCAATTGGCGATAGGATTTTTCCAGCGCCATGCTGCCCATCGCCCGGATGCCGAAGGGCCGGATTCCGAACTCCGCGCCGGCCTCCAACAACATGTCGTAGAGCGCGTTCTGCATTTCGATCGGGTGGTGCAACTCCCAGCCAAGCTCGCCGACGAAATTGACCCGCAGCGCGTCGAGGCGAACCGGCCCGACCGAGATGCGTTGGCCGGTCAGCCAGGGAAACGCCGCGTTGGTGAGATCCGTGCGCGTCAGCTTGGCGAGAACATCGCGCGAGCGCGGCCCGGCGATCACCAGGACGCCGAGGCGTGTCGTGGCCGGATACATCTGAACGCTGCCGTCGTCCGGCAGCGCCTTTTGCAGGATGTCGTGGTCGATGGATTCATAACCGCCGCCGGATACGAGATAATAGCTCTGCTCACCGGCCTTGAAGACGGTGAACTCCGAGCGCACGCCGCCTGCCGGCGTCAGTAGATGGCACAGCGCGATGCGGCCCGTCTTTTTCGGGATGCGGTTGGCGAGAAGGCCGTCGAGCCAACTCGCGGCGCCCGGCCCGGTGACGACGGCCTTGGCGAAGGGCGTCATGTCGAGCAGGCCCACTCCCTCATGCACCGCCCTCACCTCGTCGCCGACCAGCTCGAAATAGTTCGAGCGGCGGAACGACCAGCGTTCGCGAATCCGACCGGTGTGATCGACCGGCGCGTGGTTGTGCTTCATCAGGACATCGGCGCCGACGTCGAGTTCGGCCTCCGGCACCGCGTAGCCGTCCGGCGCGAACCAGTTCGCCCGCTCCCAGCCATAGACCGACCCGAACACCGCGCCGAGCGCCTTCTGACGCTCATAGGAAGGCGAGGTCTTCAACGGCCGCGCGGCGGCGCGTTCCTCATCGGGGTAGTGGACGGAGAAGACGTTGGCATAGGCCTCCTCGTTCTTGGCGCGGAGATAGCCCTCGCCCGCGTAAGGTCCGAAACGGCGCGGATCGACGCCGATCATGTCGACGGTCGGTTCGCCGTCGACGATCCATTCGGCGATCTGCCAGCCGGCTCCGCCGGCCGCGGTGATGCCGAAGGAATGGCCCTCGTTGAGCCAGAAGTTCTTCAGGCCCGGCGCCGGGCCGACGATGGGCGAGCCGTCGGGCGTATAGGCGATGGCGCCGTTATAGACCTTCTTGATACCGACCTCGCCAAACGCCGGCACACGCGCGATCGCGGTCTCGATATGCGGCATCAGGCGGTCCAGATCCTCCTGGAACAGTTCGTACTCGCTCTCCTTGTCGGGTCCGTCGAGATAGCAGCAGGGCGCGCCGACCTCGTAGGGGCCGAGAATGAGGCCGCCGTTCTCCTCGCGCATGTACCAGGAGGAATCGCTCTCACGCAGGACTCCCATCTCCGGCAGGCCCTGGCGCTTGCGCTCGACGATGGCGGGATGCGGCTCGGTGACGATATATTGGTGCTCGACCGGGATGACCGGCACGGCGAGCCCGACCATCGCGCCGGTCCGCCGGGCAAAGTTTCCGGTCGCCGAGATGACGTGTTCGGCGACGATCTCGCCCTTGTCGGTGGTGATCTTCCACTCGCCGGAGGCGAGTTGTTCGATGGCTGTGACGGCGGTGTTGCGATGGATGGTGGCGCCGAAATCGCGGGCGCCCTTGGCCAGCGCCTGGGTCAGGTCCGCCGGCTGGATGTAGCCGTCTTCGGGATGCTGTAGCGCTCCGAGGATGCCATCGGTCTCGCAGAGCGGCCAGACTTCCTTCAACTCGTCGGGGCTGAGCAGTTTCACGGGCACGCCGAGCGTCTCGGCAACCCCGGCATAATACATATACTCGTCCCAGCGGTCCTTGGTGCGGGCGAGACGGATGTTGCTCACATTGGAGAAGCCGACATTCATGCCGGTCTCCTCCTGAAGCTCACGGTAGAAGCGCACCGAATATTTGTGCAGCTGGCCAACCGAATAGCTCATATTGAACAGCGGCAGGAGCCCGGCCGCGTGCCACGTCGAGCCCGAGGTCAATTCCTTGCGTTCGATCAGAACGCTGTCGGTCCAGCCCTTTTTCGCCAAGTGATAGAGCGTCGAGACCCCGACCACCCCACCGCCGATCACCACCGCGCGCGCCCGTGAATTCATACCTGCCGCTCCGAGCTTATCCCTCACCGGCGGACACACCGCCTCTCGGGACAACCCTAGCGGAATGCTCCAGGCGGTTTCAGCCTCTTTGCGACATCCGCGATGCCGCGCGCGGCGGGGGCAACTCCGACAGACGTGGTTTCCACGCTTCAAGGAGGATGATCGCGAAGGCCGCAACGAACATGAAGTAGACCCGATCGTCCGGCAGCGGGAAGGTGACGAACTTGCCGAGGAAGCACAGGACGATCGCCGTCAGCATCATGGCGGCGCGGCGCGCCGGCGCGCGGCCGTTGAGGACGAGCATCAGCCATCCCAAGAGCAATAGCGCCATGATTGCCGGCCAGTTGTTCATGCGCAAGGCGACGCTGACACCGCGGACGACGCCGCGCAGATAATCGATGACGCTGAACGCCGGCGAAAAACCCGCCATGTCGTTTTGCAGCGCCACGTTGGAAAAATAGAAATGCGGCCACCAGCCGGGGTGGCCCGCGGCCTGTGCGATCAGCGGATAGGCGACGACCGCCACGGCGAAGGCGGCAAGTGCCGGCAGCCGCGCGTAGCCGAAGGCCAGGGCCGCCAGCAGCAGCGCGAACAGGAAGATGATCCCGTCTGGCCGCACGAGGTACATGGCGACAAGAAACGGCACCGAGGCCCATGGCCGGTTCTTGACCATGAGATAGATACCGACAAGGCCGAACGCGCCCATGTACATGTCCGGTGTCGCCAGCAGACCCATGTCGAAATAGCCGGCCAGCAGCAGGATCGGAGCAAGCAGCAGGCCGGATTCGGCAAATCCATGCCGAACCATCCAGAACAGGAGGAAGAGACCGACGGCAAGGGCGGAAAGGGAACTGACCAGGACGGTGGCAAAAACCGGATCGATGACGCGATCGAGCAAGCGGACCGTCTGCAGATAGCCGATCTTCACCCGGTACATCGGCAGTTGCGAGACGAAGTGGTCGGGGTTCTGCCACAGGTCGGCATTGTAGGCGTTGCCTTCGCTCAGCTCGTACCACTGCGCCTCGGACGCCCGCGCCTTGATGCCGGTCCAGGCCTGGCGGTGAAGTTCGACCGGATCACTGATGCGGTCCTCCAGCGAGACTGCGATGTAGGGTGCCATGTCCCAATTATATTCGGGCTTGACCAGCGCGAAGAAGGCCGTGGCCAACACGACCAGCGCGAACACCGCGATTGCCGCGGCCCCGACGACGCGCGGCGAGAGCATGGCGCGCAATCTCGAGCCGAGATGGCGCACGGGTTGCCAATCGACCGGCGTCGCGATGTTTTCGGCAAGGCTCATGGCTCAATCCCTCGCGGGTGCTGGAACGAAGATGGCGACGCCGCGCAAGCGCGGCGTCGGTTGGTCAGTTCATTTGCGACTTGATGAAGTCCTTGACGATCGCGACGATGCCGCGTGCCAGCAGCGCATCGAGCGCGTCGCAGAACTGGTCGACATGCTCCTCGCCGCAAATCAACGGTGGCTCCAGCCGGATGACGTTGCGGTTGTATTCGGTGAAGGCGACCAAGACGTCGTAGTCGCGCAGGAGCAACGCTCCGATGAAGCCCGACAGCGAGCCTTTGAGCTTTTCGTCGAGGATCGCCACCATCGGGCGCAGTGCCAGCGGCAATGTGCGCGAAAAATCATGGAACTCCAGGCCGACCATCAGCCCCTGGCCGCGCACGTCCTTGATGATCGAGGGGTAACGCGACTTGATCTCCTTGAGGCGGGCCAGCAGATGCGCCCCGACCTCGTCGGCATTGCCGATCAAATCGTCGTCGTAGAGGACATTGAGGCCCTCGATCGCGGTGACGCAGGCCTCGCCGATGCCGCCGAAGGTCGCCTGGGCGTGGATCATCGCCGTCTTCGGCGTACCATAGGCCTTCATATAGACCTCGCGCCTGGCGATCATCGCGCCCACCGCCGCCTTGCCGGCGCCGAGCGACTTGGCAAGGGCGGTGACGTCCGGCACCACGCCGTGATGCTCGAAGGCGTAGAAGCGACCGGTGCGCCCGTAGCCACACTGTACCTCGTCGGCGACCCACAGGACGTTGTGCTTGTCGCACAGCGCCCGCACGCCCTGCCAATAGGCGGTCGGGGCGCCGATGATGCCGCCGCCACCCTGCACCGTTTCCAGTACGACGACGCCGATGTCGGGATCGCTACGAATGGCGTTGGTCAGCGCCTCGAGATCGCCGAACGGGACTTTGCAGGTGTTGCCGACCAGCTTGAACTCACCCTGGTAGAGCGGCGAATCCGTCAGCGAGAGGACGCCCTTGGTCTTGCCGTGGAATGAATTCTCGGCATGGACGATCTTGCAGTTCTTGCGGCCCGAGGCGCGCTCGGCGACCTTGATCGCCGCCTCCATCGCTTCCGACCCGGACGAGCCGAGGAACACCATGTCGAGGTCGCCGGGCGAACAGGCAGCGAGGTTCTTGGCGAGCGCCGCCGCATATTGAGAGAGAAACGCGATCGCGATCTCGTGGCGCTTTTCGTTCTGGAAGCGCTGCCGCGCCGCCAGAATGCGCGGATGGTTGTGACCGAAGGCGAGCGAGCCGAAACCGCCGAAGAAATCGAGGATCTTCCGGCCGTTCTGGTCGATGTAATACATCCCCTCGGCGCTCTCGACCTTCACCTTGTTGAAGCCGAGCAGTTTCATGAAATGGAATTGGCCGGGATTGATGTGGTCCTTGAAGAGGTCGGCCATCGACTGCACGTCGAGCGCCTTGGCTTCTTCGACGGTCATGAGATCGGGTTTGGCCGGCCCGCGCCGAAAACTATCGTCGAGCGCGGGGGCGGTGACCGTGGGGCGATCGAGCATATCGGCTCTCCTGGTTCTTATTCGGCGGCTTGGGTGAAAGCGGTGGAAGGGGTCCGGCGGTCCTCGAACTTGGCCCGGTATTCCGAATAGGCGGCGATGAGCATGTCCTCGTCGCGATATTGCGGAATCCAGCCGAGATCGCGCTCGCCCTTCGACACGTCGAGGACGCAGAGCTCGTCGGCGATGAGATACTGTTCCGGATCCATCAACGGCACGTTCAACAGGTCGAGCAGGTCGAGCGTCCGCTTGACCGCAAAGCCCGGGGTCGGCACGAGAAGAGACTTCGAGCCGGCGTGCTTGACCAGATCGCCAAGCAGGCGCCGTACTGGCGGCGGGTTGAGGGAACCCAGATTATAGGCCTCGTTCGGCACGCCGGCCTTCCAGGCGAGCCGCGCCGCTTCGGCGCAGTCGAACACCGAGATGAACTGATAGGGATTCTTGCCCGATCCGATCATCGGCACCGGCAGGTTGCGGTCGATCAGCTTGAACAGCTTTTCCAGAATGCCGAGCCGGCCCGGCCCGATGATCAGCCGCGGGCGAAACAGCGTGATGTTCATGCCGCGTTCGCGCCATTCGGCCGCCAGATACTCGGTATCGAGCTTCGACTGGCCGTATTCGCCGAGCGGGGCTACCGGATGTTCCTCGGTCATCGGGTGGGTGACCGTATGGCCGTAGATCATGTCGGTGGTGAAATGCACGAGGTTCGGCGCGCCGACGGCATGCATGGCTTCGATGATGTGCTTGGTGCCGAAGAAGTTCACCGGATAGAAGAAGTCGTAGCGCTTGGCCCGCGGCATGATCGGCGACAGCATCTTGGCCGACAGATTGTAGACCATGTCGTCGGCGCCGATCGGCACGCGCCGGGCGGCGTCCGTGTCGGTCACGTCGGTCGCAACGAAGGTACAGTTGCGATAGTGGGCCAGATCGCTCTTGTGGATGTCGGCGACGACGACTTCCTCGCCGTCCTGCACGAGTTTTTCGGCCAGGTGGCGGCCGACAAAACCGTCGCCTCCGAACAGGATATGCTTCATCGGGAAACCTCGTGTGCGGAGTCTGTGGAAAGTGCGGCGATGTCGTCCTCGCCGTGGATCTTGGAGCCGCCCTGGGCGATGAACACCGTGCCGAGGCAGATCAGGGCGATGCCGCCGACGCGCATAGCGTTGAGGTCTTCGCGAAAGACGAAATAAGCGAAGACGGCCACCACAACATAGGCGAGCGACAGGAACGGATAGGCATAGGACAGCTCGACCTTGGACAGGACGAAGAGATGCGAGGCCATCGATATGACGAAGGTGCAAAGCCCGAGGAAGACCCAGGGGCTGAAGACGATCTGCAGGATCTTGATCACCGGATTGACGCCGGCGAACGATAGGGTGCCGAGCTGGATCATGCCGTATTTCAGCATCACCTGCGCCGCGGCGTTGGTGAACACCGTGAACAGGATAAAGGGAAGAAACTTCGCCATCGATGCCGCCTTCTCGGAATGAGCCACGTCTTCAACGCCGCCGCTAGAATGCTTCATAGTATAAATCTGTGAGATATGGGTTAAACTGGCTTGAATCAGGCGTATTTTGTGGAAATTCGCGATTTTTACGGTAAATATTTTATTGATACTGTCGGTGTAATTTTATATTTTTGTTGAGCGGTCAGCCGTCCCCTAGGGCAGCTCGCCTCCAGAAGTCCGAAACCATCGCTTGATCGCGGAGCGCTTCGAGTTCGCGCCAACGGGGAAAGCCGGCCGCGAAGGTTTCCGGCGACATGCGCGCGTCCTTATAGGGATTGACAGCGCCGCCGGCGTCGACGGTGATCCGGTCGAGCTCCGCCAACAGACGCAGCGTTCGCTCGCCGCGATGGGGAAAGTCGAGGGTGAGCGTGTAGCCTGCGCGCGGAAAGCTGATCAGCCCAGGACTGACCTGCTCGCCGAAGCGCTTGAGCACCGTGAGGAACGAGCCGTGATCGTGGCGACGGGCGCATTCGATCAGCGCACGGACGGCGTCGCGGCCTGTATCCGGCGGCACGACACTCTGGTGCTGATGCAGCCCGCCCGGACCATAAAGCCGGTTCCACCCGCCGATCCGGTCAAGTGGATAGAAGAACTGATCGAACGGTACGATCTGCTCGGTCGTCCCCTTCCCGGCCTTGCGGAAATAGGCTTCGTTGAAAGCGCGCAGAGCCAGCCCCCGAAGCGGACTGAACGGTGGCGTGAACGGGACGCCCGCCAACGGTCCGCGGGCGATCCCTGTCATATCACCCTCCGCCGCATGGTTGCCGGCGATCAAATGACCGCGGCCGAGCGAGGCGCCGCTGGCGAGCGAGTCGATCCAGGCGACGGCGTATTCGTGCCGCCTGTCGGCGTCCTCGGCGATCTCGAAATAGTCGTCCAGTCGATCGAAGCGCGTCGTCGTCTGGACGATCGACAGCGAAGGAACCTTGAGCAACCGGATCGTCGCGCGCCGGATCAGGCCGGTCAGGCCCATGCCGGAGATGGTCGCGGCGAACAGGCGCGGGTTGCTGGTCTTGCTGCACACGATGCGACCGTCGTCCGAGCGATCGAGATCGAAGGCCTCCACCCATTGGCCGAATGTGCCCCGGCGATGGTGGTTCTTGCCGTGAATGTCGTTGGCGATGGCGCCGCCGAGGGTGACGAACTGCGTTCCCGGCGTCACCGGCAGGAACCAACCTTGCGGCGCCACATGCCTGGTAATCTCGCACAGCAGCACGCCGGCATCGGCCGTCAGCAGGCCGGCGATCGGGTCGAAGGACTGGATGCGGCTCGCCGGGCGGCTGTCGATCAGCGTTCCGCGATCATTATGGCAGCTGTCACCATAAGACCGACCGTTGCCGAACGGCAGGAAGCCCCCGCCGTCGCCGCGGGCCGGAAGGCCCGGCAATTTCGCCGCGTCGACGGCAAGGCGCTTTGTCGGCCGCAGCCTGCCCCAGCTTTCGTAAGCGACATCAGACATAGGCGGCGGCCAGGAACATGATCGCGCCGAGCCCGATCATCAACTGACTGCGCCAATCCCGCAGGATGAAGACGACCGGGTCCTCGTGCATCTCATCGCGGCGGGCAAGAATCCAGATCCGCACGATGATGTAAAGAACCAGCGGACAGAGCGCCCAGGCCAGATAGGGCTCGGTGAATTGCCGCCGGACCTCCGCGCTGTCCACATAAAGCGCCAGGACCAGGACGGAGGCGAAGCCGGATGCGAGACCGGCCTGAGCCAGCGTTTCCAGATCGGCATCGACGTAGCCGCGGCCAGTTTTGGAGCGGTGCGCGCCGGAGCCGAAATCCTGAAGCTCGGTGAAGCGCTTCACCAAAGCGAGCGACAGGAAGAAGAACAGGGAAAAGGCCAGAAGCCAGAACGACGCCTCGACGCCCGAGGCTTCCGATCCGGCGATGATACGAAGCGTATAGAGCCCCGCCAAGACCAGGACATCGATCAGCAACATGCGCTTGATGAACAGTGAATAGGCGGTCGTCGTCACCAGATAGATGCCCAGGACGGCGAGAAAATGCTCCGGCAAAATCCAGGCGATCGCCAACGACGTGACCAACAGCCCCGCCGCCAGCTTCAGTCCGGTGGGGATCGGCAACGCCCCGCTGGCGAACGGCCGGTGCCGCTTGGACTTGTGCTTGCGGTCGGCGGTGAGATCGACGAGGTCGTTGCCGATATAGACTGCCGACGCTGCAAGCGAGAAGCTGACGAAGGCCAGGATAGCCCCGGCCAACATCTGCAGATTGAAGAATTCCTGCGACAGGGCCATCGGAACGAAGATCAGAAGGTTCTTCATCCACTGGTGCGGACGCAGTGCCTTGATGGCGGGCCTCAGCCAGCCGCCGTCTTCGTCGATGCGATGCGCGCCGCTGCGCTTCTGCCAGCGATCGGCCGCCCGATCGGGCGCGACCACGGTCGCTTCATCCGCCTTGTCGAGCAGGCAGATATCTTCATGGGAATTGCCGAGGTAATCGAAGCGGCCCTCGCCGCACTCGCTCATGATGCGGTCGAGCTTGCGTTCCGCCGTGAGATTGATCGTCGCGTCGGAGGCCATGACCGCGTCGAACACCCCCAGGTGATCGGCGACCGCATGGGCGAGCTTTTCGTTCGCGCCGGTCGCCAAAACAATGCGCCGGCCGTCCGCCCGCGCCTGACGAAGTTGCGCGACGACATCTTCACGATAGGGAAGCAGTGCCGCGTCGAAATCCACCGCAGCGGCAAGTTCGGCCTTGAGACGCGCCTTGCCGGCGGCCAACCAGCGCGGGAGGCGATAAAGGATCTGCGGCCTTTGACGTAGCGCGAGAAACAGCGTCTCCCAAAGCAGATCGCTGCGGATCAGCGTTCCGTCGAGATCGACGAAGATCGTATTGTCCGTCTGCGGTGCTCTGGCGTCCAACGATCCAGCCCTCCTGCCGCGCCGCGCGGACAAGATGGCGCGACGTTCTCGGGACCGTTATGCGCGGTCGCGGTTTCAACGCGGTGAATTCTTGGGGATTTGCCGCCAGTTACCAAGAAGAACTTGCGAAGACGGTAAACAACAATTCAAGGCCATACCGCAGAGGCAAGCCGCGTTTGATGCCCCCGTCGCGGCCCAGCCTAACGGCTGCCGCGATCGGTTATGCCGCTACAAACGCCGCCACGAAGGCAGGCGCCGCCTCGGCCACCGCCGCGAGCGAGTAGCCGCCCTCCTGGACGATCACGGAAGGCAGCTTCAGGCGACCAAGGACGGAGCCGATCGCCGGATAGGCGTCCGTCGAGACATCCAGCTTCGACAGCGGGTCGTCGCGATGGGCGTCCCAGCCGGCGGAGATGACCAGCGCCTGCGCCCCGAACCGGTCCGCCGCCTCGGCCATGCGCTCGACCGCCGCGACGAAAGCCGCATCGCCGGCGCCGAACGGCAATGGCAGGTTCAGGTTGAAGCCCTCGCCGGGTCCCTCGCCGTGCTCGTCCGCATAGCCGAAGAAATGCGGATAATAGGCCGACGGGTCGGTGTGGACAGAGCCGACGAAGACATCGTCGCGGGCGTAGAAGGTCGCCTGGGTACCATCGCCATGATGGGTATCGAAGTCGAGGATCGCGACCTTGGCGTAGCGTTGCCGCAGCTCCTGCGCGGCGATCGCCGCGTTGTTGAAGAAGCAGAACCCGTTCGCCCGGTCCGGATAGGCGTGGTGGCCGGGCGG
Organism: Aurantimonas sp. C2-5-R2; assembly: GCF_036549495.1. Lineage (NCBI taxonomy): Bacteria > Pseudomonadati > Pseudomonadota > Alphaproteobacteria > Hyphomicrobiales > Aurantimonadaceae > Aurantimonas > Aurantimonas sp. C2-5-R2. Next base: position 74,503 of record NZ_JAZHLJ010000013.1, on the reverse strand, counting down.
CCGGCACAGCGCATAGGCGGCGGACTCCCCATCGGCGACAGCCCGGGCGGCTGCGACCGCGCTCCTCGCCGATGCCAGCGCGGCGTCGAAACTTCGCGCGGTCATCGCGCAGGACAGATCGCCGATATACCAGCCGGTCTGTCCCAGGATGCCCGTGGTCCTCGGTGCTGGCCGCGCTCCCAGCCGGGTGGCGCCCGAGAAATAGGGATGCACGTTGGGCAGGACTTCCGGCCCGGCATTCGGCAGCGCCTGAAATCGCGCGAAGGCGCCTTCGAGGAAGCTCACATAGTGATCCGCGTGAACGGCAAGCACCGGATCGAGACCGCAATCGCCCGGCGCCTCCGCCTCGGTCCCGAGGGTGCGCAACGAGGCGATCAGCGTCTCGCCGCGTTCGGGGTTTTCGAGCGGGCGCGCCAGCCGCCCGTGAACGCCGTACTGGGTCGGCTTGTGGCCAAGCTGATCGGGGGTGAAGAACAGGCGCATGGGGCGAATCCGGGATTTGCGGTGAGACCTAATACCAAGCTACGACAGATTGAAAATCTAGAAGCGAGCAGGCGCGGGTCCTTACCGTACAGAAACCCGAGTGCCCATCGCGCGGATCAGGATGTCGGAACGTCAGCGCCGGCTCAACAGCCGTGACGCCATCCCGGCGAGTTTCCCCCAAGGGGGGCCGAGACGTTCGAACACGTTGAAAGCGCCGACCTTGTAAACCGATCGGACGTGGCTCAGGCGGCGAAACCCGTCAAAGCCATGATAGGCGCCCATCCCACTCGTCCCGACACCCCCGAAGGGTAGGCTGTCCTGTGCAACATGCAGCAGCGTGCCGTTGAGCGTCACCCCGCCCGACATCGTACCGTCGAGCACCTTCGCCTGCGCGGATTTGTCGTCGCTGAAACAGTAGAGTGCCAATGGGCGATCCCGTGCGGCAACGTAGCGGATGGCGTCGTCCAGGCTGTCGTAGCCGACGATCGGCAACACAGGACCGAAGATCTCCTCTGTCATCAGCAGGCTCTCCGGCGCCGCGCCGAAGACCACGGTGGGACCAATCTTGCGGGCGGAATCCGCGCCGGTGTCCTCGTGCGACAGCACGGTGGCGCCCTCGGAGCGGACTGTCTCGACGGCATCGCGAAGCCGTTGGTAATGCCGGTCGCCGATGATCGCCGAATAGTCGTCATTGCCCGCGATCGCCGGATAGGCGCGGCGCGCCGAGGCCATGACGGCCTCCGCGAAGGCAGCGATCTTGTCGTTCGGGACAAGCGCATAGTCGGGCGCGATGCAGGTTTGTCCGGCGTTGAGGAACTTGCCGAAGGCGATGCTGCTGGCGGCCTTGTCGAGCGGATAGTCCGGGCAGACGATCGCGGGCGACTTGCCGCCGAGTTCGAGTGTCACCGGCGTCAGGTTTTCCGCCGCCGCCTGCATGACCTTTCGTCCGACGGCGGTGGAGCCGGTGAACAGGAGGTGATCGAAGGGCAGGCTCGAAAAGCGCTGCGCCGCCTCGACGCCGCCGATCACCACGGCGACTTGCTCGGGGTAGAAACGTTCGGCGATAAGGCGCTGCAAAAGATCGGCAAAGCGCGGCGCCAGTTCCGACGGCTTCACCATGACGCGATTGCCCGCCGCCAGAGCGTCGACGAGCGGCGATAGGGCCAGCAGCAGGGGATAATTCCATGGCGCGATAATGCCGACGACACCCAGCGGCTCATGCCGCACCCAGGCGCTGGCCGGTTGGAACGCCAGATCGACATGCCGACGCTGCAGCTTCATCCAGCCGGCGAGCTTGCGTCGGGCATACCGAATGGCCCCCAGGGTGGGAACGACCTCGAGCATGTCGGTTTCGTCGCGCGACCGATTGCCGAAATCCTGCGAAATCGCTTCTGCGATCGCGGACCGGTTGTCCGTCACCATGCCGCGCAGACGACCCAACGACTCCTGCCGCGCCTCCAAATCCGGGGCCGCTATCCGCCGGGATGCCTGACGCTGACGTTGGAATACAGCGTCCAAGTCACGGTCGGGAACGGCCCCGTCGGCGGTTGCTTCGGCATCCTGTGACATGGCGGGTCCAGCGTGTTCCGGTCGCGGTTGCTCCCGGTTTTATAACGGGAAAGGCAAAGCGCCAACCGCTACCATAGACCGGCGGCCCTGTGCACAAGACGCGACCGGCCACGTCGCAAGGACGTGGCCGGTATCGGCATCAGCAGCCTTCTTGGCAGCCCGATATAGCGATCAGGACAGGCCTTCCTTCTTCGCTTCGCTCTTGGCTGCGTCAGCCGCGGCCTTGGCGATGCCGGAGGCTTTCTCGGCCAATGTCTCACCGGCAGCGCCGCCTTTCGGCATCAGGCCCTTCTTGTCGGCCTCATTGCTGGCAGCCTCGTAGGCCTTCTCCGCGACATGTCCGGCACGCTCGACCGTGTCCTGGCCGTAGGCATAGGCCTCGTCCCGCATTTTGTCGCGGGCCGAGCCCATCAGCTCGTCCTCTCGGCGTGTCGAGGGAAGCGCAGCACCCACTGCAGCGCCGAGCGCAAGGGCAACGCCGCCCATGATCAGCGGCTCCTCGTAGAGCGTATCGAGGAAGGTGCGCCGCGCGCTGCGACCGGCACGGTAGATGCCGCGACCTGCTTCGCGGGCGCGCCGGGCCGCGGCTTCCTCAGCCCTCCAGGCGGCCTCGGACGCATCATGGCCAAGCCGAGCGGCCGTATCGCGAGCCGAACTGGCGGCATCGGAGATAGACGAGCCGGCGCGGCTCGCGGCATCGGAGACGCTTGCGCCCGCGCTGGACGCCGCCGCTTTGGCCTTATCCGTCATGCCCGGACCGTCCGATCCACTGGTGCCACTGCCTCCTACGGATGGCCGCGAAGCTCCCCCGGTAACCGGATAGGGATTCGGTCGAGGCGAGCCCGATGACGTCCCCCGCGACAATGGCTCCGACGTGCCCGCACGGTAGCCGCCGGCCGGCTGCGAACCGCCCGAAAATGCCCCGTCGAAGCGTTCGTCGTAGTCTCGGTCGTCGCGCCATTGATCGTAGCGCCCCTTCAAATGGCGACCCTCGGCTCGGGCACTATCACCGGTAAACAGCCAGGCGATGCCAGCGCCGATCAGGCCAAGGGCCAGCGGATTGTCGCGCACCTGGCGCCCCAAATTCCGCGCCATGTCGGAACCCTGTCCTTCCTTCAGATAGCTCGACACCTCGTCGACAATCTGGCCGACCGAGAATCGGTCGCGCAATTCGTCGAGGGTCGAATCCACCCGCGAGCGGTGGCTTTCGGCTTCGTGTTCCAATCGATCGGTATCGTTGCTCATCGGGTCTGCTCCTTCACGAGCTGGCCATCCTTGCGCAGCTGGCGGGCCGTGCGGTCAGGCGTAAGATTAGCGGGGCTGAGGTCATTCCGCCCCTTGAAGAGTAGCGCCACGCCGATACCGGCGATGACCACGCCAACGAGCAGCGCGGCCCAGGCATCGCCCATGAACGAGCCGAGCGCGACGATGAGGGCTTGCGCGAGGACGAAGAGCGCCACGAGCAGGCAAATCGCCCCGGCTGCGATCGAGCCGCCACCGATTTCCACCTGGGTGATCTTGTCGGATATTTCCGAGCGGATCAGCTCTCCCTCGGTCTTGAAGAGATCGGTGGTTTCGCGCAGCAGATCCGACAGCAGTTCAGGCACGGACCGGTTGTCTCTGGGTTCAACGGCCATGATTGCCTCCGCTGGTGTTGGTGGATGTCGTGCCGGACGGCGTCCGGGTCTGCGTCCCGCCGAGCGGTGCGGTGCTGGAAGAGACGCCGGCCGAAGACGAGGCCGTCACGCCGCAAGCTCCGACCGACGCGGCGGAGGCGGACGGTGACGGGCGCGCGCCCATTGTACCGGCCGGACGTACAGCAGTGGGAACCGGCCGCCCGACCGGACCCCGGTCGTTCGCGCCGCGATCGTCGTCATGCTCATGTTCGCTGGAGGCCCGGGCAAACCGTCCCAGAGCGACCCCAGCTAAAGCGGCGCCAACCAGAAAAGCCGTCGGCTGACGTCGGGCAAAGCCGGCGACAGAGCGGGTGAGATCCTGGACACTACGCCCATGCAGGGAGCGCGACGCATCCTCAAGACCGGAGGCGACTTCGCGGACGACCTTCGCGGCCATCGACTGATCGCGACCGCCGAGTTCGTCGGAGGCCTTGCGCACGGCGGCGGCGAAATCGTCCATGCTCCCGGCCACGGCTTCCTTGCCTTGGTCGGCGCTCTCGCTCGCCCGCTGCTTGGCTTTCTCGGCAAGGTCGGACGCCTCGTCGCGAATACTTTGGCCGGCTTTCGCTGCCTCGTCCCGCACCGATCGCGTCTCCCGATCGATCGCGTCCGCTGCGCGGTTCTTGTCGTCTTCCGCCTTGGCGGGTAGCGACGGTTTGTTGATATCGGATGTCATTGGGAGATCCTTATGCAAGCCCGAGGAGGGAGAGGATGACGAGGACCACGACGATCAACCCGACAAGATAGATGATGCTGTTCATGACAACGGTGTTTCCTTCCTGAGGGGCGGCCGCGAAGGCGGCGTCAAGCCTTTACGTGCCCGTGTTCCAGTCATGTGGCGATAAGCTTGATAACCACGTTTCGGTTCCATGATCCGTGGCTGGCTTCGGAAATCCGACATGTCTGGCCCCTCCCCACATCCCCGCTTCGTCGCCGAGGCGGAATCGGGCGCGTGGATGCCTGGTTTGATCCAGGACAACTCAAGCGCTGGCGCCGGTCGCTATATTGACGGTGCTTCGTTCATCCCGATGCTTCTCGCCGAAGAATAGGCGGCGCGTCCACGGGATCGGCGAAAAGCGCAGCCGATGACGAGAAGGATGGAGAGCTTGCCCATGCTGACGGCGAAGGACGTCATGACCGCCAAGGTATTCACCGTGGCGCCTGACGATACGGTCCGCAACGTCGCGACCCTACTGACCGACCATGGCGTGAGCGCCCTTCCCGTGGTCGATGGGGACAAACTGGTCGGCATCGTCAGCGAGGGTGATCTCATGCGCCGCGAGGAGCTCGGCACCGCCGCCCGCCCGCGTTCCTGGTGGCTGAACATCTTCACCGACTCAGCGGCAACGGCCGCCGACTACACCAAGGCGCATGCCAGACATGTCGTAGCCGTGATGACGAAAAACGTCATCACGGTCGAGGAAGACACGCCGCTGGCGGAGGTTGCCGATCTTTTGGAAAAACGGCGCATCAAGCGGGTTCCGGTCGTTCACGAAGGCAAGCTCGTTGGAATCGTCAGTCGCGCCAATTTGATCCGGGCATTGGCGACGGCGCGCGACAGCCAGCTCGCCGCCACCGCGGCCGGCGACAGCGGCATACGCGAGGAAATTCTGGAGAAACTGCGCCAACAGCCCTGGGCTTCAGTCGGCGCCTGGGATGTCACCGTCACCGACGGAACCGTCGCCTTCTGGGGTCGATACCGAACCGAGGAAGAGCAGGAGGCCTCGCGCGTTCTGGCTGAAAACACCCCGGGTGTCCGCTCGGTCGAGGACCATCGCATCCCGATCGAGGTCTATTACGGCGCCATCTAGCGCGCGCCAACCGACCGGAACGGACCGCAGCGTGAGCGCAGCGTAGCATCATCCAGCGCCTGGTCGACTTCGAAGCCGCCTGGAAGAATGTCCCGGCGTCACCCGTTGACGCGCACGACCTCGGACACGCAGGGCTTGCCGCGAAGCTGGTTCAGCGTCTGATTGAGGTGGTTGAGATCCCAAACCTCCAACTCGATGACCATCTTGGTGAAATCGGGCGCCGTCGTCACCATCGACAGATTGTGGATATTGGCGTCGTTGGCCGCGACCGTCTCGGCGATCTCGGCGAGTGAGCCAGGCTCGTTGATGGCGGAGATCATGATCCGGGCGGGAAAACGTTCGTTCAGCGCCTCGTCGATGTCCCATCTGACATCCACCCAACGGTCCAACTGGTCATCATAGTCCATCAGGGCCGGCGACTGGATCGGATAGATGGTGATACCCTTGCCGGGCTCGATGATGCCGACGATACGGTCGCCCGGCACCGCACCGTCAGGTCCGAAATGCACTGGCATGTCGTCACGCGCGCCGCGGATCGGGATAGCGTTCCGGTCCTTCTTCTGCTTCGTCTTCGAACGCCCCGGCATGCGGAAGATCATGCCGGCGGCGGTTCTGAGGTTGAACCAGCCCTCCTCTTCCCGACGCGGCGAGCGTCTGGTCACGCGGCTGTCCTGAAAGTCCGGGAAAACCGCCTTGAGGACATCGGAGGAGTTCAGTTCGCCTCGGCCCACCGCGGCGAGCGCGTCCTCGATCTCGCGCTGGCCGAGCTTACCGAGCAGCGGCTTCAGGATATCGCGGCTGAACGTCTTGCCCGACCGGGCGAAGGTCCGCTCGAGGATCTGCTGGCCGAGACCGGAATATTGCCGGCGGATCGAGATTCGGGCCGCCCGCCGGATCGCCGAGCGCGCCTTGCCCGTCACCGCGACGTTCTCCCAGGCCTGCGGCGGCGTCGCGGCCTTTGACCGGATGATCTCGACCTCGTCGCCATTGGCGAGTTCGGTGACCACCGGCATGATCCGCCCATCGATCTTGCAGCCGACGCAGGTATCGCCGACGTCCGTATGGACGGCATAGGCGAAATCGATGGGGGTGGCGCCGCGCGGCAATGCGATCAGCCGCCCCTTCGGCGTGAAGCAGAACACCTGATCCTGGAAGAGCTCGAGCTTGGTGTGCTCCAGGAACTCCTCCGGATTGTCGCCCTCGGCGAGCAACTGGATCGTCCGGCGCAGCCAGCCATAGGCGTTCGAATCCTTCGACAGATGCACCTTGGCGTCGCCATCCTCGCCGAGATCCTTGTAGAGCGAGTGGGCCGCGACGCCGAATTCCGCGATCTCGTGCATCAAGGATGTGCGGATCTGCAGCTCGACACGCTGACGCGACGGCCCGACGATGGTGGTGTGAATCGAGCGGTAGTCGTTTTGCTTCGGCGTCGAGATGTAGTCCTTGAAACGACCGGGCACCATCGGCCAGGTCCGATGCACGATGCCGAGCGTGCGGTAGCAATCCTCTTCCGTGGGCACGACCACGCGGAAACCGAAAATGTCGGAGAGCTGCTCGAGCGACAGCGCCTTTCGCTGCATTTTCGAGAACACCGAATAGGGCTTTTTCTGCCGGCCGGTGACGGTCGCCTCGATGCCGCTGTCCTTCAGGCGCGCGGTCAGGTCCTGTTCGATGCTGGCGATGCGCTCTGCGTGCCGATCCCGCAATTCGTCCAGCCGCGCGGTAATGGTCTCATAGGCTTCGAGATTAACGTGTTTGAACGCGAGGTTTTCCAGTTCCTCGCGCATGTCCTGCATGCCCATGCGCCCGGCAAGCGGTGCATAGATGTCCATCGTCTCCTGGGCGATCCGGGCCCGCTTGTCCGCCGCCATGTGACCGAGGGTGCGCATGTTGTGCAGGCGGTCGGCGAGCTTGACGAGCAAGACGCGTATGTCGTCGGCGATGGCGAGCAGCAGCTTGCGCAGGTTCTCGGCCTGCTCCGCCTTTTTCGAGACGAGGTCGAGCCGCTTCAGCTTGGTCAGGCCTTCGACGAGCTGGCCGATCTTCGGTCCGAAGAGCTGGTCGATCTCCTTGCGGGTCGCGTCTGTGTCCTCGATCGTGTCGTGCAGCAGCGCCACCGCGACCGTCGCCTCATCGAGGTGCATCTCGGTCAGGATCGCGGCGACCTCGAGCGGATGCGAGAAGTACGGATCGCCGCTGGCGCGCGTCTGCGCGCCATGCTTCTGCATAGCGTAGACATAGGCGCGGTTGAGGAGCGCTTCGTCGACATCGGGCTTGTAGGCCGCGACCTTCTCGACGAGTTCATATTGTCGCATCATTTGGCTACGGCGACGATCCTAATGTGAAAAGGACGCCTCCCCAATCGGGAAGGCGTCCTTCAATATAGGACTGTTACGGGCGCCGCCGAAAGTGCGGCGCAAACAAAACTCAATAATCGTCTGTCCGCTCCGGCGGGACGAGCCCCTCGATCCCGGCGAGAAGCTGTTCTTCCGACATGTGATCGAAGGAGACCTGATCGTCGCCCTCCTGCGCGCCGGTCGCCTGCGCTGCCGCCGGCTGGCCGGCAATGCCGCGCGGCTCCGGTGCTGGTGCAGGCTCGGGCTCGTCCACCTCGACGTGCTTTTGCAGCGAGTGAATCAGATCTTCCTTGAGATCGCCGGGCGACAAGGTCTCGTCTGCGATCTCGCGCAGTGCGACGACGGGGTTCTTGTCGTTGTCGCGATCGATGGTGATCGGCTGCCCCTGCGAGATCTGACGCGCCCGGTGGCTGGCGAGCAGAACCAGCTCGAAGCGGTTCTCGACCTTATCGACGCAATCCTCTACGGTGACGCGGGCCATGCCTGTCTCCTGGCTGTACGAATTCGATGAGATTAAGCGGCCCGCATAGACCGTTTGGCGTCGCGGGACAAGGGCTTATGGAAACGCGGTCGCGGTTTTCCGAATCTGATAATGCCCGTTGTGCAGCTCGCACGCGCCGATTATGGTCGCGCGAAATTCGTCAAACGCCTCGATAACCGTCGATTGCGCCCCTGGGTCCCGACGGCCAGAACAATTGCCATCACCGATTTGAGCGCTACCGAAAGCTGCATTCCCGATGTTCGACCAACGTGAAAAAATCGCCCTCCTCATCGACGGCGCCAATCTCTACGCCGCTTCCAGAAGCCTCGGCTTCGATATCGATTACAAGAAGATGCTGGTCAGCTTCCAGAAGCGCGGCTACCTCTTGCGCGCCTACTATTATACGGCCCTGATCGAGGACAGCGAATATTCGTCGATCCGGCCGCTGATCGACTGGCTCGACTACAACGGCTACCGCGTCGTGACCAAACCGGCCAAGGAGTTCACCGACGCGGCGGGACGGCGCAAGATCAAGGGCAATATGGACATCGAGCTGGCGGTCGATGCCATGGAGCTGGCCGATACGGTCGATCACTTCGTGCTGTTTTCCGGCGACGGCGATTTCCGCTCCCTGGTCGAGGCGCTGCAGCGCAAGGGCCGCAAGGTCTCGGTGGTCTCCAGCCTGACCACCTCCCCACCGATGATCTCGGACGATCTGCGCCGGCAGGCCGACCATTTCATCGATCTGGCGAGCCTCCGGGCGGAAATCGGCCGCAACCCGGCCGAGCGCGAAAACCGGATATCCCGTCGCACCGAGGTCGACGAAGCCGACGCTTCCGACGAGGACTATTGAGCTGGCCGCTCGCCCTCGCTAGAGAGCCCGTCGCAATGTCCACCCTTCCATCGGAACCGGCGCGCGATTGTCCGCTCTGCCCGCGGCTGGTCGCCTTCCGCCACGAATTGCGCGCGAGCGAGCCCTCCTGGCACAACGCGCCGGTGAAAACGCTGCTGCCTGCTGCCGGAGCCAAGCCCGTTCGCCTGCTCGTTGTCGGATTGGCGCCGGGGGTGCGCGGCGCCAACCGCACCGGGCGCCCGTTTACCGGCGACTATGCCGGCGACCTGCTCTACGCGACGCTGTCGCGCTTCGGCTTCGCCAACGACCAGTTCGCCGCCCGCACCGACGACGGGCTTGAGCTGTTTGGGACGGCGATCACCAACGCCGTCCGCTGCGTCCCGCCGCAGAACAAGCCGGTCGGCGCGGAGATCAACCACTGCCGTCCGTTCCTGACCGCGACCATCGCCGACTTTCCCGAACTTCGCGCCATCGTGACCCTCGGCAAGATCGCGCACGAATCGACGGTTCGCGCGCTCGGCGGCCGTCTGGCGAGCGCGCCATTTAGCCACGGGGGCGAGCACCAGCTCGGCGGTATTCAGCTGTTTTCGAGCTATCACTGCTCACGCTACAACACCAACACGCGCCGCCTCACCGAGGACATGTTCGTCGCCGTGTTCCAAAGGGTGCGGGATTATCTGGATGGTTGAGGGCGACGCCGGGATAGCATCTGTTCGTCGGTGACTGTCAGCGTCCGACGGAAAGATACGCGATCACGTCCGCGGCGTTCCGGTCGGGCGGGAACACCGGATAGAAAACCTTCGCGATTCGCCCCTCGTCAATGATCAGCGTGGTCCGCTTGAGGTAGACGCGCCCGCCAAGTTCGAAGGCCGGGAGTCGCAGCGCGCGGCGAAAGGTACCCTCTTCGTCCGACAACAGCGCGAAGGGCAGATGCAGGCGCTCGGCGGCTTCCCGCTGGTCGTCGGACGATTGGCCGGACAGGCCGAACACGGCATCGACGCCAAGGGAGCGCAATTCGGCGAAATGGTCCCGAAACGCGCAGCTCTGTGGCGTGCAGCCCCGCGCGCCGGGCATCTCGTTCCAGCCTTGCGGTAGGTCGACGCCGGGCGTGCCCGTCATCGGATAGACATAGAGAACGATGCGACCGCCGATCGCCGACAGATCGATCGTCCGGCCATCGGTCGCTTCGAGCGCTACCGAGGGAAGCGCCATGCCGGCAAGATGCTCCGCCGCCCCGTCGGCGGCGGGTGGGGTCAGATCGTCGGGAAGCAGCGCGAAATCGGTCATTTGAGCTCACCGGTCTCTAGCCACGCGATATCAAACCATATGAAACGGAAAAGGCCCGGCCCTGCGCCGAAACGCAGGACCGGGCCGTCGAACGCCTGGAGGTCGGCGCTTATTGCAGAAACTTCGTAGGATCGACCGGGGCGGAGTTCTTGCGCACTTCGGGGCGGCCCTACCCTTCCTTCAAGATCCGTTGCTTTTGCCGGTTCCAGTCGCGCTCCTTGATGGTCTGGCGCTTGTCCGGTGCATTCTTGCCCTTGGCGACAGCGAGTTGAAGCTTGGCCACCCCGCGATCGTTGAAGTAGATTCGCAGCGGCACCAGCGTCATGCCATCTTTTTGCACCGCACCGGCGAGCCGGTTGAGCTCGGCGCGATGCACCAGCACCTTGCGACGCCGTTTCGGCTCGTGATTGAAGCGGTTGGCCTGGAGGTATTCCGGCAGGTTGGAGTTGATCAGCCACAACTCGCCGCCTTCTTCGGTGGCATACGACTCGGCGATCGACGCCCGGCCGGCGCGCAGCGACTTCACTTCCGTACCAGTCAGTGCCAAGCCGGCCTCGAGCGTATCCAGAATCTCGTAATTGTAGCGGGCCTTGCGGTTTTCCGCCGCGACATTCGAGCCCGTCGTCTTTTTCTTCTTGGCCATCAACCACCTCGCGCGCGCCCGATGCGCGCGCCCCTCACACGGCCGATATAGTCACGGGAACGCCACGGCGCGACGGACGGCGGAAAATTCAGTTCAAGAGCCCGGCATGGCGAAGGGCGGCATCGATGGCCTCCTCGGTCTCGCGATCCACCGGCACGAGCGGCGATCGCAGCCGGTTATCGACCTTGCCGAGCTTCGATAGCGCGTATTTCACGCCCGTCGGGTTCGGCTCGAGGAAGAGCGCCTTGTGCAGCGGCATCAGCCTATCCTGCAGGACAAGGGCGGCCGCGTAATCGCCCGCTTGGCACGCCGCCTGGAAATCGGCGCACAGGCGCGGCGCGACATTGGCCGTCACCGAGATGCAGCCGTGCCCGCCATGGGCATTGAAGCCGAGCGCGGTGGAATCCTCGCCCGAGAGCTGGATGAACTCCGTGCCGCAGGTGATGCGCTGTTCGGAGACGCGGTCGACCTTTGCCGTCGCATCCTTGACCCCGACGATATTGGGATAGTCCGCCGCGAGCCGGCCCATCGTTTCCGGCGTCATGTCGATGACCGAGCGGCCAGGAATGTTGTAGATCAGGATCGGCAGGGACACCGCCTCGGCAACCGCCGAAAAATGCGCGTAGAGTCCCTTCTGGTTTGGCTTGTTGTAATAGGGCGTGACCACCAGAAGACCATCGGCGCCAGCCTGTTCGGCGAATTGCGCCAGGTCGATCGACTCTGCGGTGTTGTTCGACCCCGCTCCGGCGATGACCGGAACCCGGCCCTTCGTCACCTCGACGCAGATTTCGACCACACGCTTGTGTTCGTCGTGGCTCAGCGTCGGGCTCTCGCCGGTCGTACCGACCGGCACGAGGCCGTTCGATCCTTCAGCGATCTGCCAGTCGACGAAGGCGCCGAACGCCGCTTCGTCGAGCGAGCCGTCCGCGGCAAAAGGCGTGATCAGCGCCGGCATCGAACCCTTGAACATGCTTTCCGTCACTCCCACAATTTTCCCTCGGCGCTGGCGTGGTATCGGCACAGCCCGCCGATGTCAGTCCCCCGCCTCGTCCGGACAAGAGCGAGCGACCGCAATCCCGCCCCAGAGCGGTGCTACAAACGCGGCACCATATTGAAGCGCCGACAGCGAAACAAGCCGATCCGGGGGCGGCCTGCAAGAGCGTCTCGACCTTGCCTCGGTAACCGCGCTTTAATCGTGTCCGTGAGAGATTTGCAAACCAATCCGGCCAGCCGACGAGCCGCCGGAACCGGATTGGGCGCCGAACCATTGGCGCCGAGGACTCCAAAAGGTTGGCCATGACGGCAAAGCTTTCCACCCGACGAATTTTGATCAGCGTTCTGGCCGTCTCGATGCTGCCGGTATCGAGCTTCGCCGACGAGGCGATCCTGCCACTGACGGGTCCCAAGCCGACGATGCGCCCGATGGAACGCGCCGCAGGCATCGCCATCGATCCCGCCCGTTTCGGCGGTGCCGTTCGCGCTCCGATGCCGAACCCGGTTCTGCGATCGGCCGCAGCCCCGGCGCTGCCCGTTGCCGCCGGCGCCTTCACCGCGTCGATCGCAGCAATGCCCCGGATCGCTTCGGTTCGGCCCATGCAGGGCGAACTCAAGGACGGTCTCCAGGCGCTGTCCGACCGCGACCCGGTCAAGGCACGGGCCATTCGCGAGGGTATGATGCCGGGCTCCCTGGACAGGGACATTCTGGCCTGGGCGATCGCCCTTCAAGGCGGCAAGGACGTCCCCGCGGTCGAAATCGCCCGCACGGCGACCGATCTCGCCGACTGGCCCGGCATGATCACGCTTCGCATCAACAGCGAAAAGGCGCTCTATCGCGAGCGGCCGCCGGCTGGCGACGTGATCCGCGCTTTCGCCGGTGGCCAGCCGGAGAGCCCCGAGGGCGCCATGGCCTTGGCCAGAGCCTATATCGCCGCCGGTGACGCGGGCAGAGCGAGGGCTCTTATCGCGACGGTCTGGCGCGAGGAGCGGCTCGACAAGGACATTGAACGCGCGCTGCTGGCCGACTTCCAGACACTGCTGTCGCGCGCCGACCACAAATATCGCATGGACAAGCTGCTCTATAGCGACCGTGTGACCGACGCGGGCCGTGTCGCGGGACTCGCCGGAGCCAAGGAACTCTACGCCGCTCGCGCCGCCGTGGTCCGCGGCGACGGGAATGCGGGAAAGCTGCTGGCCGCGGTTCCGAACGCCCAGCGCGGCGATTCGGGCTATCGTTTCGCGCTGGTCGAATACAATCGCAAGAAAGGCAAGATCGACGAGGCGGCCGATCTTCTCGTGGGAGCGCCACGCGATTCCGCCTCGTTGGTCGATCCGGATGCCTGGTGGAACGAGCGGCGCATCGTCGCCCGCGACCTCCTCGATCTCGGCCAGCCGAAACTCGCCTATCGGGTGGCAAGCAGTCATTCCGCCGAGAGCCCCAGCGAGGCGGTCGAGGCCGAATTCCACGCCGGCTGGATCGCGCTCAGGTTCTTGAACGATCCGCGCACGGCATCCCAGCATTTCGCGCGCATCGCGCAATTGTCGAACAAGCCGTTGTCGCTCTCGCGCGGCTATTACTGGCTGGGTCGCGCCGCGGAGGCGGGCGCCGGCGGCAACGCGGCAAACCATTACGCCACCGCAGCACGCTACGGCTCTACTTATTATGGGCAGCTTGCCGCCGCCCGGCTCGGACGGCAACCGGCGGCGATCGCCTTCCCACGTCCGAGTGACGCCGATCGCCGCCGCTTCGAGCAGCGCCGTGCCGTGCGCGCCATCCAGCGCCTGCAACAGATCGGATCGGATTGGCGGACCGACAGCCTCTACCGCGCGCTGGCCGGCGAACTCGATAGCCCCGGCGAACTCGCGCTGTTGTCGGTCATGGCCGAACGACGCGGCGATCACGCCCTGGTCCTCCAGGTCGGCAAGCTCGCCAATCGGGGCGGCGTCGACGCGCCGGCCCTGGCCTTTCCGATCGGCGTCATCCCGGCGAGCGCCAACATTTCCTCCGCCGGCAAGGCCCTGGCCTACGCCATCGCCCGCCAGGAGAGCGCGTTCAATCCAAAAGCACGCTCGCCCGCCGGCGCGCTTGGCCTGTTGCAGCTGATGCCGGGGACGGCCAAGAGCGTCGCGCGCAAGGCCGGTCTGCCCTACTCCGCCGAGCGGCTGACCAGCGACCCTGGCTATAACGCCACGCTCGGCGCGCGTTTTCTCGGCGAGCAGATCGCGGATTTCGGCGGCTCCTATGTCCTGACCTTCGTCGCCTACAATGCCGGGCCTAGGCGGGCGCGCGAGTGGATCGAGCGCTTCGGCGATCCCCGCGGCAAATCCTTGGACGCGGTGATCGACTGGGTCGAGCGCATCCCCTTTACCGAGACGCGGAACTACGTCCAGCGCATCATAGAGAACTATCAGGTCTACAAGATGCGGCTCGGCGCGAGCGTCGACGTCGAACGGGATCTGCGTTTCGGGCGGACCGGTTGACACTTGCTCTGGAGACCCGTTGCATCAGCGACGGGTCTCAGGACGCCGGCTATCCCTGATCGCGCGCGGACTTCCACGCCGGCTTACTCCCCCTTCGCGCCCGACCCGCCCGGCAAAGCTGACCTTCAGCTCGATCCAGTCCAAGTCGGCCGCGCTCCAGCCGGCGATCTGGTCAAAATGACAGCTGCCGTGCTCCAGCAGCAATCGCTCGACTTCCGGTCTCTGGTTTCTACACCGCTCCTTTCGTGGAAGCAGTACCGTCTCTCGCCAAAGGTTTAGCCGGCATGGCCCTCGCGACTCGGCAACATACCCTGCTCGCTTGAGCAGCAGGCGAACGGAATTTCGGCTTTCAATCTTTTGGCTTGAGAGGAGACGTTGCGGCGGACGGATCGACGTCCTCATACCCGGAGTGCGGCCCTAACCCCGGTCATCCCCGTATCGGCAATGTCTCAGCCTGACTGCCCTGTTTCGCGAGACCATCGCCCCCGCCATGCCTTGCCGGCGGCAATGGCGCCGAGCCCGAGCGCTCCCCACGAGCAGGAGGACCTGCCTGACGAGAGGCCAACAGGTTTGGCGCTGCGCGCTGGCGGCATGGCCAACCTACAGTTCAGCGGGCGCGGCTCGCTCGGCAACAGGTCCGGCGGACGCATCTATCCGCGCAAAAATCGACACAAAAAAGAGCCCGGCGCGAACGCCGGGCTCCCTTATCTGCAATGCTCGATCGATTAGAAAGAGCGGACGAACTGCAGGAAACCACCCGTCATGTTCGCATTGTCGGAGCCGAAGGCAGCGATAGCGGCAGGCGAGTTGTCGAACTCGAAGTCCGAATACGTGATCTCAGCCAAAACGTCGAAGTTGTTGGTGATCTCGTAACCGACGTTACCGACGATCTGGTAGAACTGCGCGTTGCCCGGGAGCGGCGCGCCATAGGCCAACCCCGTGTTGCCCTGCGACAGGTCGAAAGTCTCGCCGTAGATGCCGGAAACGGCCACGCCGAGCTTGCCGAACGCCTGTGCGTAACCGGCGCCAGCCGACCACTCAACCGGCAAGGTCCGAGCGAACGGGCCAGTGCCAATAACACCGATGGTCGAGTAAGCTGACGGATCGAATGCATAGCTGCCTTCGATCTTCAGCTCGGAGTCGGTCATCACGAGGTCCTTGAGCGACAGGCCGCCCTTGACCGCGAATGCGCCATCGCCGCTGCTCGCAACGATGAGGTCATCCATTTCGTAGTTGGCGATGTTCGCGAGATAACCACTCAGAGCGAGAGGACCGACCACCGAAGCCGGAAGCAGAACTTCCTCATCGTACGAGCCGGCGATGTAGATCGAGCCCCAGCCACCGGAGTAGTCCAGCTTGCCGACCACGTCCGGAGCGAAATCGCCGGTGGAGTCGTCTTCGAGCGAAACCGCGGCCGAGAAGCCGTTCGCGGCGTAGGTGTAGGACACCCGGTTGACCGTAAGGTCGCCGATCGACAGGTCGGTGTCGGTCAGCAGGCCATCACCTTCGGCCCAGAGCGAGTCGAGGTAACCCATGGTCAGGCCACCGAGCTGGATGTAGCCATGATCCATGTAAAAGTTGCCGTCGCCATCGGCTACGTTATCGGCCTGAACGCGGAGGAAGCCACGCAGGGTGCCAAGTTCGGTCTCTTCGCGAGCGTCGAACTGCAAGCGGCCACGAACCCTGCTACGGGCAAGGTAGTCGTCGCCTTCGGCGTTGGTACCGTCGAACGCCGGGGCCAAGCCCGTCGTGTCGAGATCCTGAACGATGTACTTGAAGCGGACATAACCGCTGACCGACAGGCACGTCTCGGTGCCCGGGATGTAGTAGAAGCCGGTGCCGTAAACGTCGCAGACGCGGACGTAGTCAGCAGGCTCGGCGGCGACCGGTACGATAACGTCCGCAGCGCGGGCGCCGGAGACTGCGACGAGTGCCGCAGCGGAGCCGAGAAGAAGGCTCTTAATGTTCATGTTCTGACCTCCAGTCAAATTATAGGTTAGGGTTGGGCCTTGTTTATGAAGGACAGCCTTCCCTGCCCCATCCCCTTCTGCGAAAGTCCGAAGCGTTTTGTCCCCGCGATCTTTCTGACGCGACATTATCCAGCGCCGGATCGGATGCAATCGCCTAATTGCCACAATGGGTCGGATGGGACGCTTTGGACACACCCCTGTTGCGGCGATGCCACTTTTTCGTTTACCCGCCGTTAAGGAATTGGCGAAAACAGCCAAAATGAGCGCCAAATAGCCCCGAAAAACGGCGTGGGGGCCGAATCGGCTCGGCTCGCCGCCTTCAGATTCTGAACAACGGCGCCCCAAGTCCGCGAAAATCCCGTTCCCGACAGGTCAGGACGATAATTTGCAGGTCTTCGGCAGCCTTTTGCAGCACCAGATGCATGCGCTCGAGGCGCTTTTCGTCCGTATTGACCAGCGCATCGTCGAGAATCACCGTCGCCGGATGGCCGCCCTTCTTCAGAACCTGCGCCAGCGCGATTCGTGTGACCACGGCCACCTGCTCGCGCGCGCCGGCTGAAAGGCGTTGGAAATGTTCCTCGACCCCGGCGCGATGCAGCCCCCTAATTTCCAGCGTCGTCTCGTCGAGCTCGATCTCGGTTCCTGGATGAATCAGCCGCAGATAGGGAGCCACCTGCGTCTTGATCGGTCCCAGCCAATGTTCGCGCGCCTCGCGCTGGGCGGCGAGCAGCGTCGAATGCAGCAGCTTCGACGCCTCGGCCTCAACGTTGAGACGGCCCAGGCGTCGTTCGAGGACGGTGACCTCGCCCTCGATCCGGTCGATGTCCTCGCCAAGCGCCGTCAGCCCGTGGCCGCCGAGTTCACCTTCCAGCGCGGCCGCTTCCTCGCGCAGGGCCACGACCTGGCGGCGAATCTCGACCAGTGCCCGGCGCTTGGATTGAAGGGTCAAGGCGACAGTCTCGGGATCGACGCCCGCCAGTTCGCGCTGACGCTGATCGAGAACCACGGCCTTGGCGGTCCGCTCGACTTCCGCGGCGGCCAGGTCTTCGGCCAGCGCCGCCCGGCTCCGCTTCGCTTCGGCCTCCAGATGCTCGCGCCGCAGCCGCTCGGCCTCCGCATGGCGAAACCCCGCTTCGCCCTCAGCCGTCGCCAATTGGGCGGAAGATTCGGCCGCCCTGCGGCGCATACCGTCGAGTTCGGCATCCGCGGCCTCCAGCAGGGCCCTTGCGGTCCGGCGCGCGGCTCGACTGTCCGATGGGTCGGCCTTCGTCTCGTTTTCCTCGGTGGGCGCCCCCATCGTCGCGCTGCGCTCGGCGATCTCGCCTTCGCGAAGCTCGAGCGCGGCGGCAGCCTCGGACAGGCCTTCGGGCAGGATGGCACCGAGCCGTGCCTTCAAGGTGTCCGCCGCGATCCGCCTCTCCTCGGCGGCCTGAACGCGCCGGCGCGCCTCCTCCAGCGAGGCAACCCCGTGCCGGGAGAACAGCCCGGCGCATGCGGCCTCCGCCGTCGCGGCATCGCGGGCCACAGCCCCCGCGTCGGCGCCGGGCTCGATGACGATCCGGCCGAAGCCTTCCAGATCGAAAACGCTGCGGCCGGTGATATCGACTGATCCCTCCGTCGCCACCGCCTCGCCAGCCGCGTCCCGCACGGCCTGACCGGCCGACGGTTCAAACCGAAGCTTTGGCGCGGCGACAGAGAGTCTGATCGCAGCCTCGCGGCGCGATTGCTCCGCCGCCTCGATCGCCGCCAGCGCCTTTTGATCGAGGCCGGCCCCGCTCGCGGCGCGGCGCAACTCGGCCAACTCCTCCTCGATCCCGCGCGCGGCTTCGATGCGTTGGCGAGCCTTGGCCAGCTCGTCCTGCTTGCGGGACAGTTCGGCCCGAAGCTGAATCGCCTCGTCCGCCGCCTCCGCCTGATCGGCGGCGGCCTTGGCTTCGGCCCGCCGCGCTTCGAGCCGCGCGACCTCCGAGCGCTCCTCGACCGCCCGCGCGCGGAACGCATCGAGGGATGCGGCGATTGCCTCCGCCGCCTGCGTCGCGCGTCCTCTTGTCTCGATGAGTTTGTCGCGCTGGCGCAGGATTTCGGCGGCGCCGTCGCGCTTGGCAAGCGCGTGGCGAAGCTCCCGTTCGGCCTCGCCGCGTTCCCGGTCGAGACTCTCGGCGGCCCGGGACGCGGCCTCCGCCGCCTCGACCGCGGCTTCCGCCTTGGCGACCGCGTCGTCGCGCTCGTAGGACAGAAGCGTTTCGCGCCGGCGCCGCAGCCGGTCGAGCTTCTCGTCATAGTCGGCGCGAAGAGCCAGCTTCGCCTGGAGCTCCGTGCGCAGTGCCTCGCGCCGCTCTTCCGCCTGGCGGATCGGCGAGGCCGAGGCCACGCGCAACGTGTCGGTAAAGAAGCGATCCTGCAGCGCCTTTGTGGCGGCGACCAGCGACCGGCCGCGCTCACCGCCGAGGATCTGGCCGACCTCCCCCTCCAGCGAGGCGGTAACGGCGTCCTTGCCGACGCCGATATCGAGGCCGCCGGTCGAGCGCCCTTGCTCGACCCACAACAAGCCGAACGCACCCTGATGCTCGCTGAGCTTGGAATCGCCGCGGCCGGGATGGGAAAAACGGAACAGCTCGGCCAGCCGCTCTTCCACCGCGTCGCCGGACAGGCTTCCGCCCGGCCAGGACAGGTCGGCCGACGGACGCTGAACGAATGCCTTGCGGAGCGTATAGGCGGTGCCGTCGATATCGAATTCCACCGCGACTTCCGGCCGCGCCTGACGATTGTAGGGGGCCAGCATCTTCACGGCCTCACCGCCGGCGCGATGCTTCTGGAAGAAGGCCGCCCTGAGCGCGGTCAACAGCGTCGATTTGCCGGCTTCGTTGTCGCCGACCACGACGTTGAGCCCGGGCTCGAACCGCGGCAGATCGACCGAGCCGACACCGGCGAAATCCGTCAGTTGGAGCGATTTCAGGTACATCGGCTAATCGCTCCCCGAGAGGCGCCGAT
Source organism: Aurantimonas sp. C2-5-R2 (assembly GCF_036549495.1). Classification (NCBI taxonomy): domain Bacteria; kingdom Pseudomonadati; phylum Pseudomonadota; class Alphaproteobacteria; order Hyphomicrobiales; family Aurantimonadaceae; genus Aurantimonas; species Aurantimonas sp. C2-5-R2. Next base: position 54,905 of record NZ_JAZHLJ010000013.1, on the reverse strand, counting down.
GTTCGACATAGGCCATCCGCAGCGCCAGCTGGGCCGCCGCGCGCTCGGGGTCTTGCGGATCGGCGGCCTTCGCCCGCAGCCGTTCGATCGCGACGCGCACGAATCCGCCAACGTCGATATGGTCGAGATCCTCCTCGTCCGGCTCGTCCAGAAGGCCTTCGTCCGACAAGCGCAGATCGAACAGGCGCGCCTGCCAGCCTGCGAGCGCTTCATCGAGCCGAACCCGCTCGCGCAGCGACAGGCTGCCGGACAGCGTCAGGTCGAGCAGCGTCTCGCCCGGACGCGTCAACGCCGCAAGCGCATCGTCGAGCGCGCCGATGCCGCCGTCCAGTCGCACATCCATCGACCGCCAATCGAAACGCGCGATGCGGACTCGCTCGATCCGCGGCGCGACGCCGGGCGCGTCGATCTCCACGATCGCGACGTGACCCGGCGCATTGGCGGGATAGCGGTCCGGCTCAGGGGTCCCGGAATAGACGGTGCGCGGCGCGATCTCGACGAAGCCATGCCAATCGCCGAGCGCGAGATAGTCGAGTTTCGCCCTGTCCGCGCGATCGTCGGCGATCGGATTGCCGGCTTCGGCCTTCTCCGGCAGCCGATTGAGCACCGCGCCATGGGCAAGGCCGGCGCGCACCGCAGACGAGGGCGTCGCGGCGTGATCGAACCATTCGGTGAGATCCGCCCCCTCGCGGCGGCGGGTCAGCGGCGCCGGGAAGATGACGAGCGCCCCGTCCTTCAGAACCACCGGTTCGGGGCGGTCCGCGACCACGATCGTCGCCCTGGTCGTTAGCCGGCGGAGGCGGGTCCAGACCGAAACGCTCAGCGCGGCGTCGTGATTGCCGGGCAGCATGATCCATGGGCCACCGAAACCGGCCATGGCGTCGAGCGTGCGGTTGAGGTCACGATCCGGCACGGTATTGTCGTCGAAGGCGTCGCCGGCTACGAGCACGGCGTCGCAACCGCGCTCCTCGGCCAGCGCGGCGATGCGGGCGACGGCGGCGAAACGCTCGGCGCGCAGTTCGCCCCGGCGGTCGGGCTCGAAATTGCCGAACGGCTTGCCGATCTGCCAGTCTGCGGTGTGAAGGATTCGGATCAAGGGCAGCGCCTTGGCTGATTCATCGATTGTCTCTGCTTAACCGCGCACCTGCCCTTGGCAAGAGGGGACGAAGCGCGCCTCGATTTTTCAGGCCCCCCGGGACGCCTGCCGGGCGGCGCGGGAATGCTCACGGCTCGCCGGAACGAGTCGGGCCTTCACGCCGTTCTGTCTCCCGTAGCGGCAGTCATCGTGTCCGGAGTTAAAAAAATGGCGCCACGTCCCATCTGGAAAGGGCAGATTCGCCTGTCGCTTGTCTCGATTCCCGTCGAAATGTTCTCGGCCACCCAGACCGGTGCGTCGATCAGCTTCCGCCAGATCCACCGGGAGAGCGGCAAGCGCATTCATTACGACAAGGTCGTCGAGGGGATCGGTCCGGTCGACAAGGACGAGATCGTCAAGGGCTACGAAATCAGCAAGGACGAATATGTTCTCCTGACCGACGAGGAGATCGAGGACGTCAAGCTGGAGACGAAAAAGACGCTGGAACTCGTCCAGTTCGTCGATACCTGCTCCATCCCGCCGCTGTATTTCGACAAACCCTATTACGTCGTGCCCCAGGACGAACTTGCCGAGGATGCGTTCCGGGTGGTGCGCGACGCGTTACGCCAGTCGCAGAAGACCGGCCTTGGCCAGCTCTCGCTACGTGGCAAGGAGTATCTCATTGCGCTGCGCCCGTGCGGCAACGGCCTCCTGCTCGAGACGCTGCACTATGAGGACGAGGTCCGCAAATCGGATTCGATCTTCTCCGACATCTCCGATGCGGAGACCGACGAAGACCTGCTCGACGTCGCCACCCAGCTCATCGCCAAGAAATCCGCGCCCTTCGACGCATCCGCTTTCAAGAACCACTACACCGACGCGCTGAAGAAACTGATCGCCGAGAAGCGCAAGAAGGGTGGCAAGGCGACGATCGCCATCGAGGAAGACGAACCGGCACCATCCGACCGAGGCAGCAACGTGGTCGACCTGATGGCGACGTTGAAGAAGAGCCTGGAAGGCGACGGCGGTTCCGCCGGGGTGAAGGCTGCGGCAGCGAGGGATCGGAAGCCACCCGCCAAAGCACGGGCGACAAAGTCGCCCGCCGCCGCCTCGGGCAAATCCGCGAAGTCCGCGAAACCGGCCACGAAGAGTCCGTCCAGCCGGCGCAAAAGCGCCTGAGGATCGGCGCGATGGCAGCAAAGGGCGACGAGCTCCTCGGCACCTACCGTGAGAAACGGGATTTCTCCAAGACCCGTGAACCCTCGGGATCGGCAAATCCGCCTCCCGGCGATGGCGCCTTGTTCTTCTGCGTCCAGAAGCACGCCGCGACCCGGCTTCATTACGACTTCCGCATCGAATGGGACGGCGTTCTGAAAAGCTGGGCGGTGACCAAGGGCCCCAGCCTCGATCCGGCCGCCAAGCGCCTGGCGGTCAGGACCGAGGACCACCCGATGGATTACGGGACCTTCGAGGGCACCATTCCGAAGGGCCAATATGGCGGCGGCACGGTCATGCTCTGGGACCGGGGTTCCTGGGAGCCGCTGGAAGACCCGGAAAAGGGTTTCGAGAAAGGCAGCCTGAAGATGCGCCTGTCCGGCGAGCGGATGCGGGGCAACTGGGCGCTGGTGCGCATGAAGCCACGCGAAAAGGAGACGCGCGAGAACTGGCTGCTGATCAAGGAAAAGGACGAGGCGGTGGACCGGCGTCGCAACCTCCTCAGCGCCGACACCAGCATCAAGACCGGCCGCACTATGGCGGCGATCGCCAAGGGCGACGAAAGCTGGGCCGAGACCCGGCGCCCCGGCGAGCCCGCAGCCAGGTCCAGCCGAACCGGCGCCAAGCAGGCGGCCGAGACGAAGACGGAAGCAAAGTCCTCCCCCTCCCTGCCGCTCCCGCGATTCCATGCGCCACAGCTGGCCACGCTGGTCGACGCCGCTCCCGACGGCGGCGACTGGCTGCACGAGATGAAATATGATGGCTACCGCGTCATCATCGCGGTCGGCAAAGGGCAGGTGCGGTGTTGGACCCGCAACGAAAAGGACTGGACCGACAAGTTCGGGCCGGTCGCCGAGGCCGCGAGGGAGCTCGATTGCGGCAATGCCCTGATCGACGGCGAGATCGTCGCCTTCGACGCCAAAGGCAAGACCGACTTCTCGACACTGCAGCGGCATCTCGGCGAGGGCGGCCCCCTCGCCTGTTTCTGCTTCGACGTGCTGCATCTGGACGGCAAGGATCTGACCAAACGGCCGCTGACCGAGCGCAAGATCGCGCTGAAGGCGCTCCTGGATCGCACGCCCTCCGATCTGCTTCTTTATAGCGAGCACATTTTGGGCAGCGGCCCGGCGGTGTTTGAGAAGATTTGCGGAGCGGGTCACGAGGGCATTATCGCCAAGCGCGCCGATGCACCCTACCGGTCCGGGCGTAGCAAGTCCTGGCTGAAGGTCAAATGCACAAGGCGACAGGAATTCGTCATTGGCGGCTGGTCACCGTCGGAAAAGAAGGGCCGCGCCTTCTCCTCGATCCTTGTTGGAGTCATGGAGGACGGACGCCTGCGCTATCGCGGCCGGGTCGGCTCCGGTTTCGATCAACAGACGCTGGAGGACCTCGCGGAGCGCTTCGACGACCTCTCCCGCCAGACCTCGCCCTTCGATGCGATTCCGAATGATGTCGAGCGCGGTGCCCATTTCGTCACCCTGAAGCTCGTTGCGGAGATCGATTTCGCCGAGTTCACCGCCGACGGCCATATCCGCCACGGCGTGTTCAAGGGGCTGCGCGAAGACAAGGCGGCCGAAGCCGTGACGGACGAGCGGCCGCAGCCGATGCAAGCCACGCGCCCAAAACGTGTGCCCGATGGCAACGCCTCCGCCTCGCGTCGCTCCGGCAGCGCGCCCACCACCGTCGCCGGTGTCAGGCTCACCAGCCCGGATCGCGTGGTTTACGACAGTCAGGGCGTCACCAAGCTCGATCTGGCGCATTACTATGAAGCAGTGGCCGCGCGCATGCTGGAGCATGCCGGCAACCGCCCGGTCTCACTGGTGCGCTGCCCGCAGGGGCGAAACAAGCACTGCTTCTTCCAGAAGCACGACACCGGTGGCTTCCCTGACGCCGTGAAGACGGTGGCCGTGCCGGAAAAAGACGGCGGCACCGCCGATTATCTGACCATGCCCGATTCTGCTGCCCTCGTCGGGGCGGTGCAGATGAGCACGCTGGAATTCCACATCTGGGGCGCACGCAACGATCGGTTGGAAAAGCCCGACCGGCTGGTCTTCGACCTCGATCCGGACGAAGGCCTGGGCTTTGCCGACGTGCAGACGGCGGCCGTCGATCTCCGCGACCGTCTCGCCGATCTCGGCCTCCAGAGCTTTGCCATGGTCACCGGCGGCAAGGGCGTGCATGTGGTCGTGCCGCTCGAACGGCGGCAGGGCTGGACGGAGTTGAAGGCCTTCGCCAAGGGCTTTGCCGCGAGGCAAGCCGACACCGAGCCGGAGCGTTTCGTCGCCACCATGTCCAAGGCCAAGCGGAAGGGCCGAATCTTCATCGACTGGCTGCGCAACGAGCGCGGCGCGACCGCCATCACTCCATACTCCACGCGCTCGCGCGCGAGCGCGTCCGTGGCAACGCCGGTCGGCTGGGACGAACTGGCGACGCTCGACGCAGCCAATGGCTTCGACATTGATGCGGTGCTGCAGCGGCTACAGGACGCCGACCCATGGGCGGATTACGGCTCCGTGCGTCAATCGATCACCAAGACGATGCTGTCGACCGTCGCCGGCTGACGGATCGTCAGAGCGCTTGATTCCGGCCCGCGCCTGACGCAATTTCGCCGCCGCAACCGAAGGAATTTGCTGATGCCCCTATATGCGCTCGACGGCGACCGACCCGAAACCTCGCCCCACAGCGAGGTCTTCGTCGCGCCCGGCGCCCATGTTATTGGGCGGGTGCGCCTCGGCAAGAACGCCAATATCTGGTTCGGCTCGGTGCTGCGCGGCGACAATGAATGGATGACGATCGGCGAGAACACCAACATCCAGGACAATTGCACCCTGCACAGCGACCCCGGTTTCCCGCTGACCATCGGCGCCGGCTGCACGATCGGCCACGGCGCCATCGTCCATGGCTGCACCATCGGCGAAAATTCGCTGATCGGCATGGGCGCGACGGTCCTCAACGGCGCCCGGATCGGCAAGAACTCGATCGTCGGCGCCAATGCACTGGTGACCGAGGGCAAGGAGTTTCCGGATAATTCGCTGATCGTCGGCGCACCGGCCAAGGTAGCGCGCACACTCGATGACGCGGCGGTCGCCGGGCTCAAGGCCGCGGCCGAGCACTATGTCGCCAACGCGCGACGCTTCGCCCAGGGGCTCGAGCGGATTGATCGGGAATGATACGGGGACGTCGTCGTCACGCCAGACGGATCGACAGGCGACCGCCGCGTTGAATCGAAATCACAGCGACTCCTCGTAGCCAATTGATTCCGCTTTGTGCGCTTAGCCCTTGATCCGGATCGCCATGACACTCTTCACCAGCCTCGCCCGGTCACTTCCCGCCACTATCCCCTTCGTCGGCCCGGAGGCGATCGAGCGCCGCACCGGGGTGCCGTTCAAGGCGCGGCTCGGCGCCAACGAAAGCGTCTTCGGCCCGTCGCCGAACGCCGTCGGGGCCATGGCCGAGGCGGCGCGCGGAAGCTGGGCCTATGGCGACCCGGAGAATTTCGAGCTGAAACAGGCGCTCGCCGACCATCTCGGCATCGGCTTCGACAATGTAACGGTCGGGGAAGGCATCGACGGGCTGCTCGGCTATCTGGTGCGGCTCACCTGCACGCCGGGCGACGTCGTGGTGACGTCACGCGGCGCCTATCCGACCTTCAACTATCACGCGGCCGGCTATGGGGCGTCCGTCGACTTCGTCCCCTACCGGTCGGACGATCATGAGGATATCGATGGTCTGATCGAGCGGGCCAGGGAACTGCGTCCGAAACTCGTCTATTTCGCCAACCCGGACAATCCGACCGGCTCCTGGCACGAGGCGAGGGCAGTCGAGCGCCTGATCGACGAAATTCCGGAGGAGGCGATTCTCGTTCTCGACGAGGCCTATAGCGATCTGGCGCCGGCGTCGGCGCTGCCGCCCATCACTCTGATGCGGCCCAATCTCCTGCGGTTTCGCACCTTCTCCAAAGCCTACGGCATGGCCGGCATGCGGATCGCCTATGCGATCGGAGAGGCCGACACCGTCGTTCAGTTCGACAAGGTGCGCAATCATTTCGGCGTGTCGCGCGTGGCGCAAGCCGGGGCATTGGCGGCGTTGAAGGATCAGGATTATCTGCGCGCGGCGGTGGCGAGGATCGTGGCGGCGAGGGATCGGCTGGCCGCTATCGCCCTGCGGGCCGGGCTGACGCCCCTGCCCTCGGCGGCGAATTTCGTCGCCATGGATTGCGGCGGCGATGGCGATTATGCCCGCGCGCTGCTCGAGGCGGTGATCCGCCGCGGCGTCTTCATTCGGATGCCGGGTGTGGCTCCGCTCGATCGGATGATCCGCGTCACGGTCGGACGGGACGAGGATCTCGCCCTGTTCGAGACCGCGCTTGCCGGCGCGATCGATGAAGTCGGCGCGCCCAAGGCCGGGTGACGTCGACGCTCAGTGAAGGGTCAGCCATTCGCGAGCGGCGCGTAGCGCCGCCGCGATCTCCGACTTCGACATCTGTCCGGCGATATCCTGGCGATGGAAGGCCGCATCCTCGGCGCCCTTGCGGTCGGCAAGATTGAAATACATGTGGGCGGCGATGAAATTCACCGCGCCATCGCGGCCCGAGGCCGCCCGCATACCAAGGTCGAGGAGGATGTCGGCGTCGACGAATGCGGCGCCGTTGACCGTCGGTTCGGAATAGTTCTGGAAGTCGATGCGAGCCATTGTCTTTGCGTCCCTGTCGCTATTGATCGGGCTGCTGTCCGATAGCGTCAGAATGACCGGCACGACTGAAAAGGCGATTAAAGTTCGAGCTTAATTAGACTTAAACATCGCCGACGGAAAAGCTTCCGTCATATTGCGTAACAGTATGAGACAAATAGGTTATTCCGAAAATCAACTCCAATCAGTCGGTTCTTGGCTTTACCGAACGCTAACCGCGTTTCCACAAGGGCCAGCGCCCGGCGCGGCGTTTCCGGCTCTTTGCCCCGCTCCGGGTCACTTGCGATTTTCCGCGATTCAATTACGCTTACGTCAAGGGAATATGGCGGACGGTAGCCTGTCGCCCGGTTGTTTCCGTGGGAGGAAGAAATGAGACGAGTATTCCTTGCGGCCGCGTGCTTCAGCCTTGCCATGGCCGGAGCGGCCCACGCCGATCCGATCGAGGGCAAATGGCGGATGCCGTCCGGCTATGACGCCAAGATCGCGCCCTGCGGCGGCGCCTTTTGCCTGACCTATACGAACGGCCCCTACAAGGGCAAAACCTTCGGCCAGATGCAGCCCAAGGGCGGCGGTCAATATGCCGGCTCGGTGACCGACTACACCAAGGGCGGCAAGCAATATTCCGGCAAGGGCAGCCTCTCCGGCAACACGCTGTCGATCTCGGGCTGTGTGCTCGGCGGCCTGTTCTGCCGATCGCAGAGCCTCAACCGTCTCTGACGGCGGCCGACTACTGGAAACTCTCACGATGCGCTCGGTCGCGTGATGCCGGCACTCCCGAGCCGGGCCACCGTGCTGCCCAAATCCGCCAATACTGTTCGCCTGGGGACGTCCCAGCGAACAGGAACAGAGCATGCGCCAGCTACTTCTCGCCGTCACGGCTATCGCGGCTATCACGTCGCCGACGCTGTCGGCCGAGCCGATCGTCGGCAAATGGCGCGCGCCGGAAGGCGGCATCGTCAGGGTGACGTCATGCGGCGACGCCTATTGCGCCAAGGTCATTACCGGCGAGCACAAGGGCAAGTCGGTCGGGCAGATGTCGGGGGCCGGCGTGGAATATATCGGCACCGTCACCGATCCGCGCGAGGACCGGACCTATAACGGCAGCGCGCGCGTGGAAGGTGGACAGCTGAAGCTGACCGGCTGCGCCTTGAAAATCTTCTGCAAGACGCAAATCTGGGTCCGCGTCTGAGACCGCCGGCGCGACTTTTCGTGAACCGACCCGCCGCAGTTTGCGGGCCGGCATCTCTGGCTGACCGCGACGAACGCGGCCCGCCTTTGTAGTCAGGCGCGGGCGCGCTGGCCGAACAGGACGCTCTGGGCGTTGCTGTCGGTGGCCAGGTTCATTTTCTCGCGCTCCTCTTTGCCGATGTCCAAACCCTTGGACACCGCCGGGCGCGATTTGACGACATCGAACCACCGCCGCAGATTCGGGAACTCCTCCAGATCCTGACCCTGGTTCTTGTACGGCACCACCCAACCGATCGCCGCCATGTCGGCGACAGAGTAGTCGGCGCCGCCGAGATAGTCGTTGTCCTTCAGGCGTCGGTTCATGACCCCGTAGAGCCGGTTCACCTCATTCGTATAACGGTCGATGCCATAGGCGATCTGCTCCGGCGCGTAATTGCGGAAGTGATGGGCTTGGCCCGCCATCGGGCCGAGGCCGCCGATCTGCCAGAACAGCCATTCTTCGACAGCGACCCGGGCCCGCTCCTCGGTCGGATAGAATTGGCCGAACTTGCGCCCGAGATATTGCAGGATTGCGCCTGACTCGAACACCGAGATCGGCGCGCCGCGCGGCCCCTCCGGATCGACGATCGCCGGCATCCGGTTGTTCGGGGAAATCGCCAGGAAGTCCGGTTTGAACTGGTCGCCCGCGCCGATATTGACGTATTCGATATCGTAAGGAACGCCGAGTTCCTCCAGCATGATGGAGATTTTCCAGCCGTTCGGCGTCGGCCAGTAATACAGCTTGATCGGATCGGTCTGCGTCGGCATCGCAAAAATTCCTGTCATCCCGGGTTGGCGTTACCCACCGACCTAGCGCCACGACGGCGAAGCGCAAAGCCGTATTTCGCCGGACGCTGCGTTCATCATCGGCATCCGGCCGGCGACACCGCTTCAGCTTCGGTTCAGGCAACCCGTGCAAACATGAGGAAAATCGTTTAGGACGACGCCATGATGACGCGATTGACAATCATCACCGCGCTGATCGCACTCTTTGGGGTGAGCTTCAGTTTTCTGGCCCAGAACTCCGTCAACCGCCCCGGCAGCGCCTTTGCCTCGGTTGCGGGAAGCGATTGCGGCTACCGGATCGGTATCGTCTGTCCGCTCGAACGCGATCCAACGACGACGCGGGCGAAATTTTAGGTCGCTCGTCTTCTCCGCGCCACGCCAGCCGGCTAAACCAAGGCATGACCAAGCCCTTTCCCTTGCCGGCCGATCCCAACTACCAGAGCCCCGAGCCAGCGCCGCCACGGCCCTTTAACGACGCGGAGGAGGCCGTGGCCGAACTCACCCGGCTTTACGACCGGTCGGTCGCCTTCCTGTCCGACACATTCGATGGCGTTCTGGAGAAGGGCCTCGGGGGCAAGCGCTACCGCGCCTACTACCCCGAGATCTCGCTGACGACGGCGACCCACGCCAAGGTCGATTCGCGCCTCGCCTTCGGGCACGTCGCGCGACCCGGCCGCTATGCCGCAACGATCACGCGACCCGACCTCTTCCACCACTATCTCATCGAGCAGATCGATCTCTTGATCCGCAATCACGGTCAGCCCGTCACGGTTAGCGATTCGACCACGCCGATCCCGCTGCATTTCGCCTTCGGGGAAGGATCCTACGTCGACGGAGGGTTGGCCGAGAAACTCGATCGCCCTTTGCGCGATATCTTCGACGTGCCCGACCTGGAGGCGACTGACGACCGGATCGTCAACGGCAATTTCGAGCCGCGCGACGGCGAAGCGCTGCCGCTCGCCCCATTTACTGCGCAACGGGTCGACTATTCGCTGCACCGGCTGTCGCATTACACCGCGACCCGACCGGAGCATTTTCAGAACTTCGTCCTGTTCACCAACTACCAGTTCTATGTCGACGAGTTCTGCATGCTGGCGCGCGAAATGATGGCGGAGGGCGGCGGCGGCTATACCGCCTTCGTCGAGCCTGGCAACGTCGTCACCCCGGCCGGCACGCGCGAGCCGGCCGAAGGCATGGCGCCGCTTCGGTTGCCGCAGATGCCCGCCTATCATCTGAAACGCGATGACGGCCACGGCATTACCATGGTCAATATCGGCGTCGGCCCCTCCAACGCCAAGACGATCACCGACCATATCGCGGTGCTGCGGCCGCATGCCTGGCTGATGCTCGGACACTGCGCGGGACTTCGCAACAGCCAGGAGCTCGGCGACTACGTACTTGCCCATGCCTATGTGCGTGAGGACCATGTTCTCGACGCCGACCTGCCGCTGTGGGTGCCGATCCCGGCGCTGGCCGAGGTGCAGGTGGCGCTGGAGCAAGCGGTTGAGGAAATCACCGGCCTGTCGGGCTACGAATTGAAGAAGATCATGCGGACCGGCACCGTCGCGACGATCGACAACCGCAATTGGGAATTGCGCGATCACAAGGAGCCGGTGGAACGCCTGTCGCAGTCTCGGGCCATCGCCCTCGACATGGAATCGGCGACGATCGCGGCGAACGGTTTTCGTTTCCGCGTTCCCTACGGCACCCTGCTCTGCGTCTCCGACAAGCCGCTGCATGGCGAGTTGAAATTGCCGGGGATGGCGACGGAATTCTACAAGCGGCAGGTCTCACAGCATTTGCGGATCGGCATGCGCGCCCTCGAGCTGATGTCGGAGGTGCCTTCCGAGCGGGTGCATTCGCGCAAGCTCCGCTCGTTCTTCGAGACCGCGTTCCAGTAGGCGCCTCATGTCGGCCGCTCGCCCCCGCCCCTCCGACCGGCGCCGCGTCAGCCGCGCCCTTGCCCAGGCGCTCGCGCTTGCCGCGGCTTTGGCGTTCGCCAGCGGCTATTTCGGCGACATCGTCCCGTTCTTCGATACGCTGGCCCATTTTCGCGCGCATCTCGCCGTGCTCTTGTTGCTCGCCGGGCTCGCGCTGCTTGTCATCCGACCTGTCACGGCGGGTCTGGCGGCGATCATTCTCGGCGCGTTCGGTCTTTTCTCGGTTTATCCGGCCATGCTGCCCGCCGCCTCATTGGCGTCGGCGCCCGGCGGCACGGCTCGCTACACGCTTTTGCAAATGAATCTGCGCTGGAGCGCCACCGATCGCACAGCGGCAATTCGGCTCATTGGGGAGCTTTCACCCGACGTCGTGACCCTGCAGGAGGCGCGGAAAGAGTGGCGGCCGCTGCTGCAATCCCTCTCCGCGCGATATCCCTACCGGTTCGATTGCACCGGCCCCCGCGCCTATTTCGACGTCGTCATCCTGTCGCGTCGGCCCTTCGCGAGCGACGATCCGGGGGATTGCGATCGTCCCGGGACATTCGCCAGCCGAACCGTCGATTTCAACGGACAAGCGCTCACCATTGCCACCCAACATTTGACCTGGCCCTGGCCGGGAAAGCAGTGGCGCCAGCTCGGGCAGCTTCAAGACCGTCTCCGGCGACTTCGCCGGCTCGGGACGCCCGTCCTCATTGCCGGCGACTTCAACGCCGCCCCCTGGAGCGCTGCGCTCAGGACCTACGCCGCCGCGAGCGGCACGGACATCGTGCCGAATGTCGGGCCAAGTTGGTTCTTCCAGCCCTTCACCAGACGGCTCGCGCCCTATGCGGGACTGCCGATCGACAATATTCTCGCTTCGCCCGGCATCGACATTCTCGACGTCGCGCGGCAACCGGCGACCGGCTCAGACCATCTCCCGCTGCTGGTGACCTTCGGTGTCGACAGCGCCCTGCCCGGCATTGTCGAACCGCAGCGATCGATAGTGGAACGACGCGCTCTGGATGATTGATCCGGCCTCGTCGACGTCGCATTTGCGCGGTATGCCCTCCCCTTTCATGCTAGCATTTTCCGCTTGCATTCCATCGCACCGAGCACGATATTGCTTGCATGAATAGCAAGCATCGCAGGACGCTGGTCGCCATCTTCGCGGAGCCCGTTTCCGGTTCCCTGGATTGGGCGTCCATCGAAGCGCTTCTCATGTCCGTCGGATGTGAGTTGGTTGAAGGTTCCGGGTCGCGCGTGCGGTTCAACTCCGACGGCGCCGTCGCAACATTTCATCGGCCGCACCCGCCAAGGAAGCCAAACGTTACCAGATACGAGCGGCCCGCGATTACCTCATCAAGATTGGAATCGAGCCATGAACACGATGTCCTACAAAGGCTACGCGGCCCGTGTCGAATACGACGATGCGGACGAGATTTTCTTCGGCCGCATCGCCGGGATCGATGACGGTGTGACGTTTCACGCCGACACCGTTCCAGAACTCAAGGCGGCTTTCCACGATGCCGTGGATGACTATGTCGAAACTTGCGCGAAAATCGGAAAGGCGCCGCAAAAGCCCTATTCGGGTCGCGTGATGTTCCGCATATCGCCGGAGATCCACGCCAAGGCGGCGCGTGCCGCGGAGCTTTCCGGCAAGAGCCTCAACCAGTGGGCGGAAGAGGTCTTGCGCAGAGCCTCGGAAATTGCCGCCTGATCGACCAGAAAAGTAGCCGCAGGATCGCGACCAGGTCAGGCTCGCCTCACATCACCTGATAGACCGGCCCCTCGCCGCCCTGGGGCGGAACCCAGTTGATGTTCTGGTTGGGATCCTTGATGTCGCAGGTCTTGCAGTGGACGCAGTTCTGGGCGTTGATCACGAACGTCTCGGCGCCGTTCTCCTCGACCCATTCATAGACGCCGGCCGGACAATAGCGCTGCGACGGGCCGGCATAGACCGCCCATTCGGACGAATGCTGCAGCGCCGGATCCTTCACCTGCAGGTGGACCGGCTGGTCCTCCTCGTGATTGGTGTTGGACAGATAGACCGACGAGACCTTGTCGAAGGTCAAGACGCCATCGGGTTTCGGGTATGCGATCTTTTCGTGCTTGTCCGCCGGCTCCAGGCAGGCGTAATCCGGCTTGCCGTGCTTTTGCGTGCCGAAGAAGGAAAATCCGAACAGCGAATTGGTCCACATATCGAGGCCGCCGAGCGCGATGCCGAGCATCGTGCCGTATTTCGACCAGAGCGGCTTGACGTTGCGGACCGGCTTCAGGTCGTCGCCGATCGGGGACGTGCGCCACTCGTCTTCATACGCAGCCAGCCGATCGTGCGAACGGCCGGCCTTGATCGCCTCGGCCGCCTTTTCCGCCGCCAGCATGCCGGATGTCATGGCGTTGTGGGCGCCCTTGATGCGCGGCACGTTGACGAAGCCGGCCGAGCAACCGATCAGCGCGCCACCTGGGAACACCAACTTCGGCACCGACTGCCACCCGCCCTCGGTAATCGCGCGGGCGCCATAGGCGATGCGCTTGCCGCCCTCGAGCAGCTTGGCCACGTCGGCGTGGGTCTTGAACCGCTGGAATTCGTCGAAAGGCGAGAGATACGGGTTCTTGTAGTTCAGGTGCATGACGAAGCCGACGTAAACCTGATTGTCGCCGAGATGGTAGAGGAACGATCCGCCGCCGGTGCCGCCGTCGAGCGGCCAGCCGAAGGAGTGCTGGACGAGGCCAGGCTTCGACTTCGACGGCTCGATCTCCCAGAGCTCTTTCAAGCCGATGCCGAACTTTTGCGGTTCGCGTCCCTCGTCGAGCCCATAGGCCTTGATCAGCTGCTTGGCGAGCGAGCCGCGGACGCCTTCGCCGATCATCACGTATTTGCCCATCAGCGCCATGCCGCGCTGGTAGCTTGGTCCGGGCTGACCCTCGCGTGTCACGCCCATGTCGCCGGTCGCGACGCCAATCACCGCGTTCGACTCGTCATAAAGAATCTCGGACGCGGCGAAGCCAGGATAGATCTCGACGCCGAGCGCCTCGGCCTTTTCCGCCATCCATTTGCAGACGAGGCCGAGCGAAACGACGAAATTGCCGTGATTGCCCATCAGCTTCGGCATCAGGAAGTTCGGCAGGCGGATCGAGCCTTGCGGGCCGTAGAAATAGAATCGGTCGTCGGTTACTTCGGTCTTGATCGGCGTCTCTTCCAGTCGCCATTCCGGCAACAGACGATCCAGCGCCGACGGGTCGAGAACGTTGCCGGACAGAATGTGAGCGCCAACTTCCGCGCCCTTTTCCAGGACCACCACCGTCAGTTCGGGATCGAGCTGCTTCAGGCGAATGGCAGCCGCCAATCCGGCCGGACCGGCTCCCACGATGACCACGTCGAAGTCCATCGATTCGCGTTCGGGCAGAGTTTCGGCTTCACTCATCGTCTCATCCCTTGTCCCGGTTCCCGCCGATCGCTGCGGCTGCATGGCCAGCGACCGCACCGATCGCCCTACACTAGCGCTCCCGCGTGTCCGGACGAGTTCTATCGTGATCGCCCTTGACGTCAATCCGGTGATGCGAAGCTCTATTGGGCTCCGTCCCGCTTGACCGCAGCGCGCGTGGCGGTGCTAGACAGCGGTGTCGATCGCGCGGGGGGCGGATTTGAATTTTCTCTATCTGAGTGTTGCGATCGTTTGCGAAATCATCGGAACGACCGCGCTGAAGTCTTCCTTTGGCTTCACCCGCCTCGTGCCGTCGCTGGTAACGGTCGGCGCCTATGTGCTGGCCTTCTATTTCCTGTCGCTGCCGCTTCGCACCCTGCCGGTTGGCATCGTCTATGCCATCTGGTCGGGCACCGGAATCGTGCTTCTGGCGCTCATCGACCTGTTCTGGTTCCGGCTGTCGATCGATTTCGCCGGCTTCGCCGGTGTGGCCCTGATCCTCGCGGGCGTCATCGTCATCAACGTGTTTTCGCAGACCGTCGGCCATTGAGAGCACGCGCGCAAGTTCCCGGGCAAGCCGTCGCGCCGCGTGCCCGAATGGGCTAGGAAGACGCCATGAGCGCCGAGATTCAATCGACCGACAACCACGCGGCCATCGCCCTGCTCGAATGGTATCGCGCGGCCGGGATCGACGTCGTTCTGGACGAGCGGCCGCGCGACCGTTTCGCCGAGACCCAAGTCGAGATCGAAGCGAGACGCGCGCGCAACGCAAGTCCACAGACCCGGCCCGAATCCGCCGGCCCCGCTCGCACGCCGGCGGCCATCGCGAAGCCCGTCGCGAGCCCGTCGGACAGCGCCGCGTTTCCAACCCCGCGGGTCGCCGTGCCGGACGATGTCGCCGTTGCCGACGCCCGGGAACGCGCGCGCTCGGCCGCCGACCTCGCCGAGCTGCAGGTCGCGCTCGAGGCCTTCGACGGCTGCAATCTGCGTATCACCGCGAAGTCGACCGTCTTCGGCGACGGCAGCGAGACCGCCGACGTGATGTTTGTCGGAGAGGCCCCCGGCCGGGAGGAGGACGCGGCGGGTGTCCCCTTCGTTGGCCGCTCGGGCCAGCTGCTCAATCGGATGCTGGCGGCGATCGGACTGGAGCGGGAAGCCGTCCGGGTGACCAATACCGTGCCTTGGCGCCCGCCCGGCAATCGGCCACCGACACCCGCCGAGACGCTGATCTGCCTGCCATTCGTGCAGCGCCATATCGAGTTGGTGCAACCGAAGATCCTCGTCTGCCTCGGTTCGCCCGCCTCCAAGGCGCTCCTTGGCTCGCAGGAGGGTATTCTGCGCATCCGTGGACAATGGACGCGCTATAGTTTCGGAGTCGAGGCCGACCAGGCCATCGACGCGACGGCGATGCTTCACCCCGCCTATCTGCTGCGCCAGCCCGCGCAAAAGCGACTGAGCTGGCGTGACTTGCTGACGCTGAAAACCCGGCTTGCGGAGGAACGCGGGGCGGGGTGAACGCCAGTTGGACAAATGTCGCAAATGGCACTCGCCAAATCACCTCCAGAAGCCTAGCTGTCCGGCCAAAGCGCGACGCCGTGCCGACACGCAAAGCCAAGGCCAATCCCATGCCCGTGCCCGTCCAGATCCTGCCGATCGTCTCGCTGCTTCTCTCGACCTTCTTTCTGATGGCGGGCGCGGGTTTGATGGGCATCCTCCTGCCGGTTCGCGGCTCGATCGAGGGCTGGTCGAGCTATCAAATCGGCGCTTTCGGCACCAGTTACGCCATCGCCTTCACGCTCGGCTGCTTCGTGATGCCGCTGATCGTGCGCCGGGCCGGGCATGTGCGGACCTTCTCGAGTCTCGCCGCGTTGCTGGCGATCTCGGTACTCTTATGCGCAATCTTCCTCGATCCAATCGCCTGGATCTTCTTTCGCGCCCTCGCCGGCTTTGCCTTGGCCGGCACCTACATGGTCGTCGAAAGCTGGCTTAACGAGCGCGTCACCAACGAGACCCGAGGGACGATCTTTTCGGTCTATATGATCGTCACCATGGCGGCGATGATGGGCGGTCAATACGTCATGCCATTGAGCCGACCCGAACTCGCCATTCCTTTCATGCTCTGCGCCATTTTGTTCGCACTGGCGGTGATCCCGACGGCCATGTCGCAGGCCCCCTCCCCGAAGCCACTGACCACCGTGAAAATCGATCTGCGTCTGATCTTCCGCAATTCGCCGGTGGCTTTCATCGGTGTGTTATTGGCTGGCGTTCTTTCCGGCGCATGGAACAATATGGCGCCGGTGTTCGGCCAGAAGGCCGGTCTTTCCACGACGGAGATCGCCACTCTCGTCGTCGCGGCGATGGCTGGCGGCATCGTGTTCCAGGTGCCGCTCGGACGTATCTCGGACATGGTCGACCGGCGTTATGTCATGTCCGCCGCCGGGCTGATCGGCGTCGCGGGTGCAACGGCGGGCGTGTACGTCGCAGACGCCGGGGCCATCGCGCTTTTCGTCGTCGCCTTCGTCCTCGGCGGCATCATCTACCCGACCTATTCGCTCGCCGTTGCCCACGCCAACGACTACGCCGCCGACGAGGACTTCGTGAAGATCTCCAGTGGCCTGCTCATCCTCTATGGGATCGGGACGATGATCGGACCGCTCTACGCCGCCTATCTCATGGAGACCTTCGGCCCGCGGGGCATCTTCCAGTCGATCGGAACGGCTGCGGCACTCTATGCCGCCTATGCGTTCTATCGCACTTTCCGGCGGGTCTCGCTGCCGGCCGACGAGCGGGCCGACTTCCAGACGACGCCGCTCGCCCGCACGCAGACTCCGACGAGCTTTGCGCTCGACCCGCGCGCCGAGGCGCCACAGGAATTCGACGAAGCCGAGCCCTTGCCCGTCAAATGAAAAGGGCGGCCCCTGCGAGCCGCCCCCATTCAACCTTGGCGAAATACGCGATTAGGCGATCTTGCCGCCGCCCTGCTTGGTGATAGCGATCAGCGACGGGCGCACCGGCATGTCGTCCTTGAAGTCGGGCCAGCGGGTCGAGGGATCCTCATAGTAGGACGGACGGCCAAAGCCCTCCCAGTCCTCGCCGCCATCCGCCGGATGCTGGACCGCAACGAAGGCGGTCTGCATGTCGGGCAACAGCAGCGGCCCGCACATTTCCGCGCCGATCGGCACCCGGAAGAACAGCTTCGACGTACCGCGCGCCTCGCCCTCGGTATCGACGGCGAACAAGCCGTCGGTGCGCCCGGTTTTCTTCGGCGACATGCCGTCGGTCGCGACCCACAACCGGCCCTCGCTGTCGATCGCGCAATTGTCCGGCATGCCGAACCAGCCGTTCTTGGTCGTCTCGGTGGAGAACGTCGCGCCAACCTCGGCGACGGACGGATCGCCGCATTTGAGAAGGATTTCCCATTTGCCCGTCGTCGCGGCGAAATCTCCCCCGTCCTCGGCGATCTCGATGATGTGGCCGAAGGCATTGTCGACCCGCGGATTGGCCGGATTCGGCTCCTCGCGCTTGGTGTTGTTGGTCAACATGACGTAGACGCGGCCATTGGAGCCATTGGGCTGGATGTCCTCCGGGCGATCCATCTTGGTCGCCTCGAGCAGATCGGCGGCCAAGCGGGTTTCGACGAGCACGTCCGCCTGGCTTTCGAAGCCGTTCTCGGCCGTGAGCGGTCCCTCGCCAAAGGTCAGCGGCAGCCAGGCCACCGTTCCGTCCTCGGCGAACTTTGCGACATAGAGCGTGCCCTCCGCCAGCAGATCCATGTTGGCAGCGCGATCGTCGGCGTTGTAGGTGCCCACGGTGACGAATTTGTAGACATAGTCGAAGCGCTCGTCGTCGCCGAGATAGAAGACGACGCGGCCGTCCCCGTTGACGATCGACTCCGCGCCCTCATGCTTGAACCGCCCCATCGCGGTCCGCTTCTTCGGCACCGAGTTCGGATCCTCCACGTCGACCTCGACGATCCAGCCGAAGCGGTTCGGCTCGTTCGGCTCCTTGGAAACGTCGAAGCGGTCGTGGAACTTGCCCCACGCATAGGTCGCGTCCGGCACGCCGTAGCGCTCGTAGTTCCTGGCCTCGCGGTGATCCGCGGCCAATTCGCCCATGAAATAACCGTGAAAGTTTTCCTCGGCCATCACGTAGGTGCCCCAGGGAGTGACACCGCCGGCGCAGTTGTTGAACGTGCCGAAAACCTTGCGGCCAGTCGGGTCGGCGTTGGTCTGCATGCGCGGATCGCCGGCCGCGGGGCCGGTGAGTTCCATCTCGGTTTCGGCGGTGACCCGGCGGTTGTTCGCGCCGTCCTTCACCACCTGCCACTTGCCGCCCTCCTTGCGGATTTCGACGACCGAGCCGCCATGCGCGGCCATTTCGACATTGACCTGGTTTTCGTCGGCTTCGGCTACGACGAGCTTGTCGCCGTCCACCGTAACGATCCCCGGGAACATGAGATGATCGTTGGTGTATTCGTGATTGACGACCAACAGGCCGTGCTCGGACGAGCCGTCGATCGGGACGTAGCCGACATAATCGTTGTTGTAGCCAAATTGCCGATTCTGGGCGTCCGGCGTCTGGGCCGTCGGATCGAACTCGGGCGAGTCAGGAAAGATCCCGTCGCCCCAGCGCAGCAGCACGTCGGCATCGTAGCCCTCGGCGACATGGTGGGTTTCGTCGACGCCAGCTTCGACTTCGGTGAAGTCGAAGCGCGATCCCGATGCGCTCTGCGCCTTCGCTTCGTCGGCGGCGACAAGCGCTAGGGGGCTCACCGTCGCGGCGATAGCCGTCGCGGCCAACGAGCCGCGCAGAAAGTCACGACGTGAGAAGCGCGCGGCAATGATCTCGCCCATCGTGCGATTGTCGGTCGGATTATGACCCTCGCCCGCCGCGTCCTCAAGCTGCGTGGTCCGGAAGACCGTGCCGTTTCCAACATGTTCGTTCATCGAATGACCCCTTTATTGAAAGGTTAAGAACAATCCATCTTGCAATGGTTCTGCTCTCACCTAAAGGGCCAATGTCACGATGCGATGACGGTGCGCTGTCGGCGCTCTCTCAACCGCTGGGCGGCGTCACCCGCCGGGCCTTCGAGCGCTCGATACCCAGTTGATGCTCCCGCCAGATGATGAAGATGCCGGCGGAAATGACGATGGCAGCGCCGGCGAGCGTCGTCGAACTCGCGGCCTCATCGAAGGCGAAATAGCCGATAGCGATGGCTAGCAGCATCGAAGTGTATTCGAACGGCGCGATGGTCGAGGTATCGGCGAAGCGGTAGGCCGAGGTCAGCAGCAACTGCCCCACGCCGCCGCACAGCCCCGCCAGGACCAACAGCACCGCCTGTTCCCATGTCGGCAGCACCCACCCGAAGAAGATCGAGAAAAGCGCGATGCCGGACGACGTCAGCGAGAAATAGACCACGATCGTCGCGGTCTTCTCCGTGCGGACGAGTCGGCGGATCTGGATCATCGCGACGGCCGCCACCGCAGCCGAAATCACGGCCGCGATAATGCCGATCGCCTCCGCACCGTCGACGGCGTCGCCGCCAAGGGTCAGCTTCGGCAACGTCACCACCACGATGCCGACCAGACCGATCAGTGCCGCGGTCCAGCGATAGAGGCGCACGACCTCCTTGAGGAAGACGGCGGCGAAGACGACCGTGAGCAGCGGCGCGCCATAGGTGATGGTGATCCACTCGGGATAGGGCAGTCGGGTCAGCGCGTAAAAACCGAGCCCCATCGAGGTGACGCCGATCAGCCCCCGGCCGATATGGGCGGGCAGATTGTCGGTCTTGAGCGCCGTCTTCAGATCGCCGAGCCAGGCGAGATAGAGCACCACCGGAACCAAGGCGAAGAACGAGCGGAAGAATACGATCTCGCCGGCCGGGATGCCATCGCCGCCCGCCTTGATCAAAGTCTGCATGGCGACGAACACCACGACCGACAGGCATTTCAGAAGAATGCCGCGCATCGGCGACTCGGCGGATGCCGGCCGACTGTCCATCCTCTCCCCTCTCCTGCCTCAATTTCGCTGTCGGCGCGGACGCACCCGGCCGGTCGTTGTGTCGCTTCCCTCTGCGGAGTCCTTAGCGAGCCGCCTGCAACGCCTCCCAAACCCGCAACGGCGTTGCCGGCATGTCGATATGGTCGACGCCGGCGGGCCGCAACGCATCGGCGACCGCGTTCATCACCGCGGGGGCGGCGCCGATAGTACCGGCCTCGCCTGCGCCCTTGATGCCGAGCGCGTTGGTCGTCGACGGGACGTTCCGGGTCTTGAAGGCAAAGAACGGCAGGTCCCAGGCACGCGGCATGGCATAGTCCATGAAACTTGCGGTGACGAGCTGACCGTCCTCGTCATAGACCGCGTTTTCGAGCAGGGCCTGGCCGATGCCTTGCGCGACACCGCCGTGGATCTGGCCGGCGAGCAGCATCGGATTCACCGTCACCCCGAAATCGTCGACGATCGTGTAGGCGAGGATTTCGATCGTCCCGGTCTCCGGATCGATTTCGACCTCGCAGATATGGGTGCCGTTCGGATAGGTCGCCTCGTCCTGCTTGAACTCCCCGACGGCCTTGCGGTCCTCGGCCGACGGGGCAGCCGCCGCGATGGCGGCGAAATCAATCGAACGGTCGGTGCCGACGATCCGGGCGGTTCCGCCGTCGAGCTCGATATCGCCGATCGATGCCTCCAATTCGTTCGCCGCCAGCTTCTTGATCTTGTCCGCCAGGGTCTGGCTCGCCCGCCGCACCGACACCGCGCCGAGCGGGATCGACCGCGAGCCGCCGGTTCCGCCGCCGGTCGGCGTGTCGTCGGTATCGCCCTGTTTCACGTCGATCAGATCGTAGTCGAGATTCAGCGCCTCGGCGACGAACTGGGCGTAGGCCGTGGCATGGCCCTGCCCGTTGGACTGCGTGCCGATCTTCAGTTCGATGCGCCCCGCCGGGGTCAATTCGGCATAGGCCGGCTCGGAGCCGGCGAAGGCGCAGGCTTCGACATAGGTGGCCATTCCGATGCCGCGAAGCTTGCCTTGTTCCTTGGCGCTCTCCCGGCGCGCTTCGAACTCCTGCCAGCCCGACTGCCGCATCGCCTCGGCGAGATGGCCCTGGAAGTCGCCGGTGTCGTACATGCGGCCGACCGCCGTCGTATAAGGAAGCTGGTCGGGGCGGATGAAGTTCTTCCGCCGGATTTCCTCACGGGCCAGCCCCATGTCGCGCGCGCATCGATCGACCAACCGTTCGATCAGATAGGACGCCTCCGGACGCCCGGCGCCGCGATAGGCATCGATGGGAACGGTGTTGGTGTAGACCAGGTGGCAATCGACATTGACCGCCTCGATATCATAGAGGCCTGGCGCCATCGACATGCCGAGATAGGGAATGAACGGCCCGTTCTGCGACAGATACGCCCCCATATTGGCGTAGAGGTCGATGTCGAGAGCGAGAAAGCGCCCGTCCTCGTCCATCGCCATGCGTGCCGTAACGACATTGTCGCGGCCATGCGCGTCGGAGACGAAATGCTCGCCGCGGTCACCGGTCCATTTGACCGGGCGGCCGAGGCGCTTGGCCGCCACCAGCACCAGAACGTGTTCGCGGTACAGAAACGCCTTGGTCCCGAAACCGCCGCCGACGTCCTTGGTCACGACCCGCACCTTCGACGGGTCGACCTTGAGCACTTTCTTGGCCAGCACCGACTGAATACCGTGAACGCCCTGGCTGCCGGTCGTCAAAATCCAGCGGTCCTCGTCCTGCGACCACTCTCCAAGGGCGGAGCGAAGTTCCATATAATTGCAGACGAGACGGTTTTGACGGAGCGTGATCTCAGTCACCCGGGGCGCGTTCGCGAACGCCTCCTCGGTCCGCTGCTTGTCCCCCATGTTGAGATGGCCGCCGATGTTCCCGTCACTGTCCGGCCATACCGGCGCCGCGCCGTTCGCCGTCGCCGTTTCGATATCGGCAACGACCGGCAGGGGCTCATAGTCGACGACGAGGAGCTCGACGGCGTCCGCCGCCTGGGTCGCCGATTCGGCGACTACGAAGGCCACCGCATCGCCGACATGCCGAACGACATCGCGGCAGAGCACCGGAATGTCGCGGGCCGAGACCTTGCTGCCGTCCGGCTGTTCCAGCAATGCCTGACAGGGCACATCGCCGAGTTCAGCGACGTCCGCATGGGTCAGCACCAGATGCACGCCCGGCGCGGAACGGACGGCTTCGACATCCGTGATCGTGAAATTCGCGTGAGCATGTGGCGAGCGCACCACCACGGCATGCAGGATGCCGGGCCGGGTTTCGTCGTCCGTGTAACATCCCCTCCCCCGGATGAAGGCGTCGTCCTCCTTCCGCAGGGCCGAAGCGCCAAGGCCGAATTTCGGGGTCATCACGTTCATGGGAACAAGCTCCTGGACGGGGATGCGCTGCCGTTGCGGTTCGGCGCGCGAGTAGGGACGAGGCCACAACCGGCGTTTCGAACGCCTCACTTATTGCGTCGAACCACTTCCGTCGAGGGTCGACACCATCCCGAATGCCGGCGCTCGGCCGACCGACGACGCCATCGGTCGGTTGGCAATTCGTCCGCTTGGGGTTACCTCCCGCTGCAATACGAAAGGAACCGCCCTATGCTTCGCACCGACGACGGTCAGACCATCAAGCTCGAAGACTACCGTGCAACGGACTTCGTCCTGCATTCGGTGGCGATGACGATACGGCTGTTCGAGCGTCGCGCCGATATCGACACGACGCTCGAGCTTGAACGGCGCGAGGGAGCCGACGCCGCCGCCCCGCTGGTCCTCGACGGCGACGAATTGACGCTGACGGGACTGGCACTGGATGGCACGCCGCTGGATGGCGACCGGTACGAGGCGTCTCCCGGGCGGCTGGAAATCACCGGTCTGCCGTCTGGCGGACGCTTTACGCTCGACGTCGCGACGTCGCTTGTGCCGGAAAACAATACGAAACTGATGGGGCTTTACCGGTCCAACGGCATCTGGTGCACCCAATGCGAGGCCGAGGGCTTCCGCCGCATCACCTACTTCCTCGATCGCCCGGACGTGCTGGCGCCTTACACGGTCAGAATCGAGGCGGACCGGGTGGTCGCTCCCATTTTGCTGTCGAACGGCAACCCGGCGGAGACGGGCACCCTTCCCGACAATCGGCATTTCGCCGTCTGGGACGATCCTTTCAACAAGCCGTCCTATCTTTTCGCCATAGTCGCCGGCGATCTCGACTCGATCCACGAGCGATTTACCACCGCGAGCGGCAAACCCGTCAGCCTCGGCATCTACACGGAAAAGGGCCGCGCCGCGCAGGCTGGCTACGCCATGGATGCGCTACGGCGGTCCATGATCTGGGACGAACGGCGCTTCGGCCGCGAATACGATTTGGACGTCTTCAACATCGTGGCGATCGCCGATTTCAACATGGGCGCGATGGAGAACAAGGGTCTCAACGTCTTCAATCACAAATATGTCCTGCTCGACCCCGAGACGGCGACGGACACCGATTATGCCGGCGTGGAAACGGTCATAGCGCACGAATATTTCCACAACTGGACCGGCAATCGGATCACCTGCCGCGACTGGTTCCAGCTCTGCCTGAAGGAAGGGCTGACAGTCTATCGGGACCAGGAATTCAGTGCCGACGAACGATCGGCCACGGTTCAGCGCATCAGCTCCGTGCGGCGGCTGAAGGCGCATCAGTTTCCCGAGGACCAGGGACCGCTGCAACATCCCGTCCGGCCGACGGAATATCGCGAGATCAACAACTTCTACACGGCGACGGTCTACGACAAGGGCGCCGAACTGGTCCGGATGATCGCGACGATCCTTGGCCGCGACGGTTTTCGAACGGGCATGGACCTTTACTTCGACCGCCACGACGGCGACGCCGCGACGATCGAGGACTTCATCGCCTGTTTCGAGGCCGCGACCGGCGAGGACCTGTCCCACCTTGCGCGATGGTATGGCCAGGCGGGAACGCCCACCCTCACCGTCACGGAGGATTACGACGCGGCGACCGAGCGTCTGACGGTCGGTTTCAAGCAGACGCTCCAGCAAGGCACCGCAGCCACCGGAACCGCGCCGGTGCATATTCCGATTCGCTTCGGCCTCGTCGGCTCCAACGGACAGGACAAGGATGCCGCACCGGTGTCCGGCGCGGCTTTGCGAGGCGATGTCATTCATCTGACCGAGGCTGAAGACAGCGTCGTCTTCGAAGATCTGAGCGAGCGCCCGTATCTGTCCGTGCTCCGGGACTTTTCGGCACCGGTGACGCTCGATCACGCCCAGAGCGAGGCCGACCGCCTTGCCCTCGCCCGTCTCGACCCGAACCTGTTCAACCGCTGGCGCATCCTCAACGATCTCGTCGGCGCGGCGCTGACCAAGGCGAGCCGGGGTCCATCCCAGGCGGCCCAGGCCCCGCTGGCACCCGAGATCATCGATGCCATCCTCGGCTCGGCCGGTGACGAAAGCCTGGAAGCGGCATTCCGCGCCCAGGCGCTTGCCCTGCCCGGCGAGGCCGAAATCGCCCGCATGCTTGCGGAGAATGTCGATCCCGACGCCGTTCACGCCGTCGTCGAGGTGGCCCGACGCGACGTGGGCAAGCGCGGCGCTTCGCTGTTCGCCCGTCTCCATGGCGACCGGCAAACCGGCACGGCTTTCTCCCCTGATGCCGTGAGCGTGGGAAGGCGGGCTCTCGCCAATGCCGCGCTCGGCTATCTCGCCACCGCGACCGGGGATTGCGGCCCGGCGGAAGACCAGTATGCGGCGGCCGGAAACATGACCGACCGCCTCGCCGCCCTGACAGTCCTGGTACATCGCTTTCCCGACACGCCGGCCTCCACGTCTGCGCTGAGCGATTTCTACGCCCGCTTCGAGCAGGATGGTCTCGTCATCGACAAATGGTTTGCGATCCAGGCGACGATCCCGAGCCCGAGGGCGGTCGAGATTGTCGCCGACCTCGCCTCGCATCCAGTGTTTTCCCTGAAGAACCCGAACCGCGTCCGGGCGCTTGTCGGTACGTTCGCGGCAGCGAACCAGCTGGCGTTCCACCGTCCCGATGGCGCCGGATACCGCTGGGTTGCCGGGCAACTGGTGGAGATCGACCGCCTGAACCCGCAGGTCGCGGCCCGGATCGCGACCACTTTCCGCTCCTGGCGAAGCCTGGAGCCCGCTCGCCGCGACAAGGCGAGTGCGACATTGCGGCAACTGCTTGAACTTAAAGACATCTCGACCGACCTGCGAGATATCTTGGGACGATCTTTGCGATAGGCGATCTGTTCATTGACTCCATAATCTTGTCGCAATTCAGCTCTGGACAAGGTGATTCGCCTCTGATCAATTGGCGGTGATTCGGATGTGCGGCATACTGAATCGTTGAGATGCGGTTACGAGGGGTTAAGCATGAGAGCGGACGCGTCAAACGCGCCGGCCGGGGGACTATTGTCCCGATTCGAGGCTTTGCTGACCGCCAAGACGGAGATCGCCGGGCACGCCAAGATGCTGGCGGGTCCGACCTACGAGAAACTCCTGCGCTCCGAAAAGGCGCTCCGCCGGGCCATTCCCATCCTGATCATTCTGTTTCTGGCGATCGCCGCGATCGCGCGCTTTGCGTCGCTCGTCGAAGAGCGTTTCGCATTGGAGGAAGCCGCACTGCGCGATCTCCAGATCGCCACGACGCTGATGCGGGCGGAAAGCCTGGTCGCCTATGCGTCGGATCCGAAGATGGCGGACGCGGACGCGCTGTTGACCAGTGCGGTTCCGGCCGCACTGATCCAGCAGGGACGCTTTGCCGTCGTCAGTAATGCCAGTGGGCTGATCACCGCGGTCATGCCGGGCTACGAACACCTCCTCGGCGATGATCTGATGCTCTTGCTGGACGAGTCGCAGGCGCTACTGATGTTCGGGCAGCGCGCGGGCGTGCAGCATACGCGGTTCCAGGGCGAGGCCGCCTTTGTCGCCAGCGCGACCCTGGCCGGCGGTCATGGCACCGTCACCTTCATCCAGCCCGACGTCGACCTGCTTGCCGATTGGCGCAGCGCGGTCTCGTTGAACGTCACGCTGTTCGCCTTCACCAGCATCATCATGCTGGTCATTCTCTACGCTTATTTCCGCCAGGCGACGCGCGCCCAGGACGCCGACGCTCTGTATCTGGAGACCCATCAGAAGGTCGACACCGCCTTGTCGCGCGGCCAGTGCGGCCTTTGGGACTGGGACATCGCCCGCGGGCGAATGTACTGGTCACGCTCGATGTACGAAATGCTCGGCCTGCAACCGACGGACAGTGTCCTTGCCTTCGGTGATGTCGCGCCACTGCTCCATCCCGACGACGGCAACCTGCTCGATGTCGCCCGGTGCGTCGCCGCCGGAAAGATCACCAGCCTCGATCACAACTTCCGCATGCGCCGCAGCGATGGCGCTTATGTCTGGCTCCGTGCGCGTGCCCAGGTGACGCGCACCGGCGAGAACGAGGTCCATCTGATCGGCATCGCGCTTGACGTCAGCGAGCAACAGGAACTCGCCCGCCTCACCGACGAAGCCAACAAGCAGCTTAACAGCGCGATCGAGAACATCTCGGAAACCTTTGTCCTGTGCGACAACCGCAACCGTCTTGTCCTCTGCAATTCCAAATACCGCCAGACCTTCGGCCTCACCGAGGCGGACGTCGCGCGCGGGACGCCGCTCGACGCGGTCATTGCCAAGGCCCGCAAGCCGATCAATAGCCACACGGTCACCAGCCCGGCATTCGCCGAGGGCGAGCGTGCCTCGGAGGCGCTGCTTGCCGACGGCCGCTGGCTGCTTCTGTCGGAGCGACGCACCGCTGATGGCGGATTCGTCTCAATCGGCACCGACGTGACGCAGCTCAAACTGCACCAGGCGCGCCTGTCGGACTCCGAGCGACGCCTGATGGCGGTCATCGACGATTTGTCGATTGCGCGGCGGGACGCGGAGAAGAAGGCCGTCCAGCTGACCCATCTGAATCGAAATTACGCCGTCGAAAAAGAGCGCGCTGAGGGCGCCTCGCGCGCCAAGACGACCTTCCTCGCCAATATGTCGCATGAGCTGCGAACGCCGCTCAACGCCATTCTCGGATTCTCCGAGATCATGCGCCAGGGGACCTTCGGCCCGATCGGCTGCGAAAAATACGGCGAATATACCGAAGACATCCATCAGAGCGGCCACTATTTGTTGCGGCTCATCGACGACATCCTCGACATGGCCAAGATCGAGGCAGGGCGCCTCGTCCTCTCTCCCGAGGAAATCGACATCGCGGAAATCGTCGCGGAGGCCACCAAGATCATCGAGGTCCAGGCCGAACAGAAGACGATCCGCTTCGAGGGGAGCGCCCCGGACCAGTTGTCGTTCCAGTCCGACCGCCGGGCAACCAAGCAGATCCTTCTCAATCTCTTGTCCAACGCGGTCAAATTCACCGACCCGGGCGGTACGGTCCGGCTGAGAGTGCGGGCCGTGAACGACGCTGCGCTGATCACCATCTCCGACACCGGCATGGGCATTCCCCAAGCCGCGCTAGCCAGCCTCTGTCGACCGTTCGAGCAGATCGAGAACGAATTGACCCGTAGCAACAAGGGGACCGGGCTCGGCCTCGCCATCGCCCGGTCTCTCGTCGAGCTTCAAGGTGGCCGTATGCGGATCAGTTCATGCGTCGACGTGGGAACTGTCGTGGCGATCCGCCTTCCGATCGCCCCGCCAAACGCAGCCCATGCGGCGGTAACGCAAATCGAGGCGGCCGAAACATTGGACGCCTGACCGCCAAGTCGCCCTGCTTCCGCGCTCAAGCCCGGCGAAACCCCGGGCCGGCCGCCTCTACTTGCGGCTCTTTGGAATCCGCAACGGGCAACAGCGCATCGAAAACCGCTCGGACGGCGGTCGCCGTCTCCGCCAGAAGCGGCTCCAGCCCATCCGTCCCGTCAGTCTCGAGCGCCCGAACCAAGCGGTCGGCAAGCCCCGGCGGCAGATCCTCCACTCCCTGGACGCCGCCTGGCCCGAGCCGCAGGATCTGGATGACGCAGGTGTAGCGGCGCATGGCGGCCGCCAGATCGCACCTTGCCTCAACACCGGCGGCCAGATCGGCCGCATCGAGGACGTCCGCCGTCGGCGCACCGACAAGGTCGAGATCGGCGCGACCGCTCAGCAATGCCCACTGCGCCAGAAATTCCAGATCGATGAGGCCGCCCGGTCGCAGCTTAAGGTCGAGCGCCCCCTTCGCCGGCTTGTCGCGTTCGATGCGCCGGCGCATGTCGCCGACGTCACGGGTCGTCGTCGCCTCGTCACGGGGTTGGCAAAGGATATCGCGAATGGTTCGGGTCACCTCCGCGCAAAGCTCCGGATCACCGGCGATCGGCCGGGAGCGCGTCAGCGCCATCCGTTCCCAGGTCCATGCCTCGTCCAGCTGGTAGCGGCGAAACGAGTCGATGCGGGTTGCCAGCGGCCCCATATTGCCTGAAGGGCGCAGCCGGAAATCGACCTCGTAAAGCACACCCTCACGCATCGGGATCGTCAGCGCCGCAATCAAGCGTTGCGTGAGACGGGCAAAATAAAGACCTGACGTTAAAGGCTTTTCGCCGTCGGATTCTTCGGCCTCTTCATCGTGGTCATAAAGCAGGATCAGGTCGACATCCGAGCCCGCCGTCAACTCGCGACTGCCGAGCCGGCCCATACCGAGCAGGGCGATTTTCGCACCAGCGACATGACCATGACGCACGGCAAAGGCTTCCGTGACCGCGTCCAACGTCGCCTCCAGCACCACGTCGGCGATGTTCGAGAAGGCTAGTCCTGCCCCACCGACATCGACCACGCCGCTGAGCAACCGCGCCCCGACCAGGAACCGCTGTTCCGACGCGAAAATCCGCAGTCGGGCAAGCACGTCCTCGTAGCCGTCGGCCTCGGTCAGGAACATCGCCAGACGTTCGGACATCAGGTCGCGGTCCGGTACCTCGTCGAAAAAGGCCGGATCGAGCAGCGCATCGAAGACGTGCGGACGCGCGGCGATCGTGTCGCGCAGCGCCGGCGCCGACGTGATGATGAGGGCGAGAAGGTCGAGGACGCGCGGATTGGAGGCGATCAGCGAAAAGAACTGAATCCCCGACGGCAGTCCCGCCAGGAACGTGTCGAAGGCGGCGATGGCGCCATCGGGGTCTTTCGCACCCGAAAACGCCTTCAACAGCATCGGCAGAACCTTGGTCAGGCGTTCCCGCGCGGTCTCCGAACGGGTTGCGCGATAGCGTCCGTAGCCCCAGGAACGTACAATTCTCGCGACGTCCTCGGGACGGGAAAAACCGAGTTCTCGCAATCGGGCGAGTGCTTCTGGATCGTCCTCGCTGGCCAGCAGTGCCTTGAATCCCGCTTCCTCGATCGCACTGGTTTCGCGGTCGCGTCCGTCGCTGAACAGCCGCGTGTAGCGCCGGTCGACTCGGCTGAGCCGTTCCAGCAGCGCCTTCGAGAACGCCGCGCGATCCTCAAATCCGGCGAGACGGGCGATGCGTTCGACCCCCTCCTCATCCTCCGGCAAGGTATGGCTCTGCTCGTCGGCCACCATCTGGATGCAGTGCTCGATGCGGCGAAGAAACCAGTAGTCCGAGACCAGTTCGGCCTCCGTCTCCTCCACGATCCAGCTCCCGGCGGCGAGCTCGGCGAGCGCCTTGTCGGTGCGGCGCTGGCGCAGCCTGGGTGCGCGGCCACCGGCGATCAGTTGCTGGGCCTGAACGAAGAACTCGACCTCCCGGATGCCACCGCGCCCAAGCTTCACATTGTGCCCAGCAACGCCGATGTCGTCGAAGCCGCGATGTCGATCGATGCGCGTCTTCATCGCCTGGATGTCGGCGATCGCCGCGAAGTCGAGATATTTCCGCCAGACGAAGGGCGTCAGTTCCTGAAGGAACGCCTCTCCCGCCGCGCGGTCGCCCGCCACCGGCCGCGCCTTGACCATCGCGGCGCGCTCCCAATTGCGCCCGCTGCCCTCGTAATAGGTGAGCGCCGTGTCGACCGAGATCGCCAGCGGCATCGCCCCCGGATCGGGCCGCAGCCGCAGGTCGGTGCGAAACACATAGCCGTCGGCCGTGCTCTCGCCGACGATCCGCACCAACCGACGCACCAATTTGGACAGCGTGTCGACCGCTTCCGTGGGGTCGGCGCAGATGCCGGCCGATTCCTCGAAGAAGACGATGAGGTCCACGTCGCTCGAATAATTGAGCTCGCCCCCGCCGAGTTTGCCCATGCCGAGCACGAACAACCCGCACCCCGTCTCCGGGTCCTCCGGATGCGGCAGCACGAGCTTGCCGGCGCGGTGCGCGTCGGCAAGACAGAAACGCAAGGCCGCGCCGATCGCGGCCTCGGCGAGATCGGACAAATCGGCGGTGGTCTCGGCGGGCGTCGCGGCACCGAACAGATCCCGCAAGGCGATCAGCAGCGAGACCTCGCGCTTGATCAGCCGAAGCTCCCTCATTAGCGCGCTTTCGCCCTGATCCGTCGCGGGCAGTTTTCGCAACGGGGCGATCCGCTCGGCGATGCGCTGCTTCGCGTCCTGGTCGAACAACGCCTCCAGCCACTCGGGATGCTGCTGCATCTGGGTGTTCAGATAGGATGAGAGGTCGAGCACGGCCCCAAGACGTTCGGCCTCCGGGCCACCTTCTGTCAGGAACGCCACGAGCCTTGGGCACTCCCCCGCCGCGGCCGCCGCTTTCAGATCGGCGAGCCACGCCGCCGCCTTGTCCGGGTCTAGCGGCGCCAATCGGTGGCCGCCGCCGATCCCGAGACCTCTTGCCTCATCCTTCGCCATCCAGAAGCGTCTTTCCGTCGAGAGGGAACTCCAGGATCACTGTAAGGCCCGGAGCGGCATCCTCAAGCGTCAACGTTCCGCCATGCACACGGGCGATGGCCTGAACCAGCGACAGACCGAGCCCGGAGCCCGGCAGCGAGCGGCTCTGGTCGAGACGATAGAAGCGCTCCAGCACCCGTTGGCGCTGCTCGGCGGGGATGCCGGGACCATTGTCCGAAACCACCAACCGGCACAGCCCCCCGTTCTCCGCGAGCCGGATCGCGATCACCGTGCCGCCGTCGCCGGTTGCGTATTTCAGTGCGTTGTCGAGAAGATTGGACAGCGCCTGGGCGATCAGCTCCCTGCTGACCGAGGCGATCACTGGTGCGGCCGCGTCAATGACGAGGCGGGCGCCGGCCTCTTCGGCCAGTGGCTCGTAGAGTTCACCGACATCGGCGACGATCGTGGCGATATCGACCCGATCCTTGAGAACCGGATGCGAGCCGGCCTCGACCCGCGAGATCATCAAGAGCGCGTCGAAAGTGCGGATCATCTGGTCCGCCTCGGCGATCGTGCCTTCCAGCGCCTCGCGCGGATCGCCCTCACCGGACGCCGTCGTCAATGCCGCCTCGGCGCGGTTGCGCAACCGCGTCAGCGGCGTCTTGAGATCATGCGCGATATTGTCGGAGACCTGCCGGAGCCCTTCCTGCAACAGGGCAACCCGCGCCAGCAGCGTATTGAGGTTTTCCGATAATCGATCGAACTCGTCGCCCGCGCCGGTCACCGGCAGCCGCTCGGTCAGATCGCCGGCCAGGATGCGGGCGCTCGACGCCGACATGCGGTCCAGCCGCTGCAAGGCGCGGCGACCGACCAGGAGCCAGGCGAACAGCGCGCCGGCACCCATCAGCGCCAGCGCCAGGATCAACGCGCTGCGGACGATCTGGCGAAAGCGTTCCTGTTCGGTCTGGTCGCGTCCGACAAGCACGCGCATGCCGTTCGGCAGGCTGACGACCTCGGCGAGAGCGAGATGATAGCGATCGTCGGCATTCTCGGCGAAACGCTCATACGCGAAGACCTTTTCGGTGAAGCCTGCTTCGTCGAGGACGCCGGCCTGAAGGTTCTCGACATTGCCGGCGATGATCCGGCCGGTCGCGTCGGTGACCAGATAGAGCGAAGCCCCCGGTTGGCGGGCCCGCCGGTCAACGGTCCGCACGAGGCCGATGATACCGGTGGTACGGTAGACCTGCGCAAGGTCGCTGAGTTCCTCGGAAATCGCCACGCGGCTCTGGCTCTCCAGAATTCCTGACGCCGTGGCTGTGACATAGAAGACGAGAACGACAGCGAAGACGGCGAAAAGCAGCAGGTAGACAGCCGACATGCGAACGGCCGTCATGCGCATCAGCGCCTTCAGTCGCTCCATGCCCCGAAACCTCTTACCTATTCTATTCGCCGGTCCGCATGATGTAGCCGGAACCACGAACGGTATGCAGCAGCGGGGAATCGAAGTCCCGCTCGATCTTCGAGCGCAGCCGCGAGATATGGACGTCGATGACGTTGGTCTGCGGGTCGAAATGATAGTCCCAGACGTTTTCCAGAAGCATGGTGCGGGTAACGACCTGGTTGGCGTGTTTCATCAGATATTCGAGCAGACGAAACTCGCGCGGCTGGAGCACCACCACCTTGCCGGCGCGCCGGACTTCGTGGGAAAGGCGGTCGAGTTCGAGATCGCCGACGCGGTAGCTGGTCTCGACGTCCTTACCGCCGCGGCGCCGGCCGAGCACCTCGACCCGGGCCAGCAGTTCGGAAAAGGCGAAGGGCTTGGCCAGATAATCGTCGCCCCCGGCCCTCAGCCCGGTAACCCGGTCGTCGACTTGGCCCAGCGCCGAGAGGATCAGCGCCGGCGTCCCGTCGCCCTTTTCGCGCAGCCCGGATATCACCGAGAGGCCATCACGCTCCGGCAACATGCGATCGACGATCAACACGTCGTAGGTGCGGGTGTCGGCCATATGGAAGCCGGTCTCGCCATCGCCGGCATGGTCGGCCACATGACCGGCCTCGCGCAGCGCCTTGACCAGATACGCCGCCGCCTCGCGGTCGTCTTCGATGATCAGGATGCGCATGGATTCGGTCGATGTTCCAAGGGCCGTGGAAGAGGACATGATCGGCTCCCTTATCTGATCCATTTTGCGCAAAAGAAAAGCGGCGAAGGTGCAAAGGCAACTCATTGCGAGCTGCCCGCCCCTTCGCCACCCATCGGGAACCGGCCGGCGACCGGGGAAGGTTACCGACCCGGAGCAGGGATCAGCCCTTGTCGATCGGCAACGCCACGAAGCGGTTCTGGTCGCCGTTCTTCAGCTGGAAGAGCGCAGCCTTGCGGCCGTTCTTCGAGGCATCCGCAAGCGCGGCCTGCACCTCCTTCTGGCTCGCAACGCTCTTGCCGTTCACCGCGATGATGACATCGCCCGCTTCGACGCCCTTGTCGGCCGCCGATGAGTCCGGATCGACATCGGTCACGACCACGCCCTTGCCGTCCTCGGACGGCGTCAGCGTCAACCCGTAACCGGACAAGGAGGACGGATCGACCGGAGCCTTGCGACTGCTGGATTCTTCAGCCGACGACGCCTCGTCCAGGCTTGCGAGATTACCGAGCGTGACCGAAATGTCCTGCGCCTTGCCGGCACGCCAGACGGTGATGCCGACCTTGGTGTCCGGCTTGTAGTTGCCGATCTTGCGAGCCAGCTCACGCGGGCCATCCACCGTCTCGCCATCGACCGCGGTGATCACGTCGCCGGTCGCGACCCCGGCCTTCGACGCCGGCGTTTCCGTCTCCGGCAAGGTAACGATCGCGCCCTTTTCGTCGGCGAGCCCAACTGCTTCGGCGATATCGTCCGTCACCGAGGCGATCTGGACGCCCAGCCAACCGCGTTCGACATTGCCGCCGTCGCGCAGAGAAGCGACGACGTCCTTGGCGACCGAGGCTGGAATCGCGAAGGCGATGCCGACATTGCCGCCGGACGGCGAGAAGATCGCCGTGTTGACGCCGATGACCTTGCCGTCGAGGCCGAAGGCCGGACCGCCGGAATTACCCCGGTTTACCGCCGCGTCGATCTGCAGGAAGTCGTCATAGGGGCCGGCGCCGATGTCGCGGCCGCGCGCCGAGACGATGCCGGCCGTAACCGAGCCGCCGAGGCCGAACGGATTGCCGACGGCCACGACCCAGTCGCCGATGCGAACCGCCTCGTCATCGCCGAACTCGACATAGGTGAACTTCTTGTCGTCCCGGTCCACCTTGAGCAGCGCGAGATCGGTGCGCTTGTCGGTGCCGATCAGCCGGGCGTCGTATTCGGTGCCGTTGTCCATGACGATCGTGTATTTGCTACCGTCGCCGACAACATGGTTGTTGGTGACCAGGTAGCCGTCATCGGAGATGAAGAAGCCGGAACCCTGGCCCATCGACTGACGCGGCTGGCGGCGCGGGCGCATGCCCTCCGGCATGCCGTTCTGGCCGGGGATGTCGAAAAAGCGGCGGAGCGGGTGATCCTCCGGCAGATTGTCGAACGGGCTGGCCATGTCCTGACCGTCGGCAACCGCGGGTGAGATGTTCTGCGTGACCCGCACCGAAACCACCGCCGGAGAAACCTTTTCGACCACGTCGGCGAAGCCGAAATTCTGGGTCGGCGCCTCGACCTGCACCGGCTGGGCAAAAACCGGAACAACGTTTGTTACAACGCCTCCGGAGAATGCCAGGCCGGCGACGCCGGCGGCCAGCGCACCGGCGATCAGACCGCCACGCTTGGTCTTGCTCTTCGTCTCGTTCCGCATCGAAAACCCTTTCGCTAGGTTGTTCAAATCCCAGGCGAACCGGCGTTCACGCCGATCTCGCCATCGATGCGACCAGAGATAGGGTGCCCGAGGTTACAGGAGCTTTTCGGCTGCGTGAAATCTTCGTAAGGTTGCGAAGAGACGAGGAACGCAGGTGAGCACGGTCGCCCTGTTCGCCGTCCTGAGCCTACCGCCGCGCCTTGACGACGTCGGCGATGGCGGCTTCCTCTTCGGCCGAAAGCTTCGGCGGCGTGCCGCTTTCACTCCGACGGGCGCGCAGGGCCATCAGAGCGAATCCGATGCCGCCGAGCAGCAGGATGATCGGCGCGCCCCAGAGCGCCAGCGTCGCCCAATCGAAGCGCGGCTTGAGCAGAACGAATTCACCGTAACGCGACACCAGATAATCGAGGACTTCGTCGTTGGTATCACCGGCGACAAGGCGCTCGCGGACCAGAAGACGCAGGTCTTTGGCAAGATCGGCATCGGAATCGTCGATCGACTGGTTCTGGCAGACCAGGCAGCGCAAACCGGAGGAAAGTTCCCGCGCCCGGGCTTCGAGCACCGGATCGCTCAAGACCTCGTCGGGATTGACGGCGAAGGCGGGCCCGACCGTCAACCCGCCCGGCAGCAGAATGGCGAGCAAGGCGAAGACCGAAAGCAGATATCGAAAGCGCCTAATCATGGCTCAGACCTTCGCCATCACGGCCGTTCGCTTCCGGCTGCGCGCCGGCGCGCCAACCCGCAGCCGCCGATCTGCCAGCGAGATCACCCCACCCAGAGCCATCAGGACCGAGCCGATCCAGATCAGCGTGATAAACGGCTTGTACCAGATGCGCACGACGGTCGAACTGCCGTCGTCGGCCGGGTCGCCCAGCGCGATGTAGAGCTGAGAGAACCAGCGGGTGCGGATGCCGGCTTCGGTCGTAGGCGCCTGCCGTGCCGGATAGAAGCGCTTGCCGCTTTCCAGCGTGCCGGCGTCGCGACCGTCGCGGCTCAGCGCGAACGTGCCGACCTGTTCCTCGAAATTCGGCCCCTGACGCGGCGCGATGCCCTCGTATCGCAGCGTGTAGCCACCGACATCCACGCTGTCGCCGGGAGCCATCGAAAGCACGTCCTCGGTCTCGAAGGACGAGACCGTGACGACGCCGAGCACCAGAACGCCGACGCCGAAATGAGCGAGAACCGTGCCGAACGCCGAGCGCGGCAGACCCCTCAGGCGTGACAGTCCCTTGCGCCAGCCCACCTTGGCGAAGTTGGCCCGGCCGTAGAGATCCGTCAGGCTGCCGACCAGCAGCCAAACCGCGAGGCCGAATCCGAGTGCCGCCAGAATCTTCGTTCCGGAGGTCACCGCGACGGCCACGATTACCGTGAACATCACCGCGCCGATGGCGAAATAAAGCCGCTGCGCGGCGGCGAGGAGATCGCCCCGCTTCCAAGCCAGCAATGGCCCGAACGGAAGCGCAAACAAAAGCGGCACCATCAGCGGCCCGAAGGTCAGATCGAAGAACGGCGCCCCGACCGAGATTTTCTCGCCGGTGATAACCTCGAGCACCAGCGGATAGAGCGTGCCGATCAACACGGTCGCCGCCGCTGTGGTGAGAAACAAATTGTTGAAGACCAGCGCGCCCTCGCGGCTGATCGGCGCGAATAACCCACCCGACTCCAGTGTTGAGGCCCGTATCGCGAACAGCGCCAGCGACCCGCCGATAAACAGACAGAGGATCATCAGGATGAAGATGCCGCGCTCCGGGTCCGTGGCGAAGGCATGCACCGACGTCAGCACACCCGAGCGCACCAGGAACGTCCCCAGCAGCGACAGCGAGAAGGTCAGGATCGCCAGGAGGATTGTCCAGATCTTCAGCGCCGAGCGCTTCTCCATGACCACGGCGGAATGCAGCAGCGCCGTGCCCGACAGCCAGGGCATGAAGGAGGCGTTCTCGACCGGGTCCCAGAACCACCAACCGCCCCAGCCCAGCTCATAATAGGCCCAGTAAGAGCCCATCGCGATGCCGGCGGTGAGAAAGATCCAGGCAACCAGCGTCCAGGGCCGCACCCAGCGTGCCCAGGCAGCGTCGATCCGCCCGTCGATCAGCGCAGCGACGGCGAAGGAGAAGGCGATCGAGAAGCCGACGTAACCGAGATACAAAAGCGGCGGATGGATCGCGAGGCCGATATCCTGAAGGATCGGGTTGAGATCCCGCCCCTCCATCGGAGCCGGCGCGAGGCGAGCGAAGGGGTTGGAGGTAAACAGGATGAACAGGAGGAAAGCGCTGGTGATCCACGCCTGCACGGAGAGGACGTTCGCCTTGAGGGTAGCCGGCAGATCCCGTCCGAACAGGGCGACAAGCGCTCCAAAAAACGCCAGGATCATCACCCAGAGCAGCATCGAGCCCTCGTGATTGCCCCACACGCCGGTGACCTTGTAGAGCATCGGCTTCAGCGAATGGGAATTCTCGAAGACGTTGGCGACCGAGAAGTCCGAGGTCACATAGGCGGTCGTCAGGGCCGAAAACGATATGGCGAGGAGCACGAACCCGCCGGTGGCGGTGATGGTCCCCGTCTCCATCAGCCGGGCATCGCCCGTCCGCGCGCCGATGACTGGCAAGAGCGACTGGACGAGCGACAGCGACAGCGACAGGATCAGCGCGTAGAGGCCGATTTCGACGATCATGAGCTCGCTCCGGTTGCCGTCGGTGTCTGTGCCGGCTCCGTATCGGACTTGACGACGCCCGTGCCCTCTTCCCACAAGCCACGCGCCTTCAGGTCGTCGACGACTTCCTTCGGCATGTAGTTCTCGTCGTGCTTGGCCAGGACCGTATCCGCAACGAAGACGTTGTCCGGTCCGAGCGTGCCTTCGGTGACGACGCCCTGCCCCTCACGGAAAAGGTCTGGCAGAAGCCCGGTATAGGTCACCGGCACGCTCTCGATCGTGTCGGTGACCCGAAATGTCACTTTCTGCGAACCGCCGCGCACGACCGACCCCTCTTCGACGAGGCCACCCAGCCGGATACGCTGCGAAGGCGCCGGTGCACTGGCGACGATGTCGGTGGGTGAATTGAAGAACGCCACCGAATCCGACAGCGCGGTCAGGACGAGGCCGGCCGCCGCGCCGATAACGAGGAGGATGGCCGCGATGGAAGTGAGCCGTTTCGCTTTCCGTGTCATTGGGTCTGTGTCGCCTCCGCTTCCGCCAGGCCGAGTTCCTGTCCGAGAGCGGCGATTTCCCGGCCCGCGGCAGTGTCCGCCTCAAAATGTTGAAACGCCGTCCGCAGCGCATCGCTCGCCTTGTCCGTCTCGCCCAAGACCTTATAGGAGCGAATCAACCGCTTCCACCCTTCCACGTCCCGCGGGTTGGATTCCAGCCGGCTTGCCAGTTGCGAGACCATTCCCTGGATCATCGCCTGCCGGTCGTCCGCAGACATTTCGGAGGCGGCGGCCACATCCGCCTCGCTCGGCCGAGGTGGTGCGGATCGCGCCGTTTCCGCCGGCGTCAGCCCCAATTCCTCGCCAAGCGCGGTGATCTCCCTGCCAGCCGCGGATTCGGGCGCGAAGGCATCGGAGGCGGTCGTCAAAGCCTGAGCCGCTTTCTCGCTGTCTCCCAGAACCGTGTAGGACCGGATCAAGCGTTTCCATCCTTCGAGATCGTCCGGGTTTGATTCCAGCCGGGCTGCCAGCTGCGAGACCAT
The DNA here is from genome assembly GCF_036549495.1 of Aurantimonas sp. C2-5-R2. Lineage (NCBI taxonomy): Bacteria > Pseudomonadati > Pseudomonadota > Alphaproteobacteria > Hyphomicrobiales > Aurantimonadaceae > Aurantimonas > Aurantimonas sp. C2-5-R2. Next base: position 16,298 of record NZ_JAZHLJ010000013.1, on the reverse strand, counting down.
ACCCTTGATCATAGCCTGACGGTCATCGACCGACATTTCGGAGGCGGCGACCATGTCGGCTTCGCTCGGCCCCGGCGCTTTCGGATCGGAGTTCTTCACGACGGCGGTTGACGGCGCATCGGTGCCGGTCTTTTGGCGCGCGTCGGCAAGCGCTGCGTCGGCGATCTGCATCCAGGGCGCGTCTTTGGGGCTGATGTCGATGAGCTTCGCCCAAGCCGCCTCGGCCTTGGCGTAATCACCCTCCTGGGAGAGATCGAGCGCCAGGAAGAAATGCGCCGGCAAATAATCGCCATTGATGGTGAGCGCCTGCGCGAACGCCGCCTTCGCATCGTCCGTCACTTCGCCGTCGGCAGCCCGCGTCAACGCCTCGCCGAGGCCGCTCAGGCGGGACGCCGTCGGCTCGAGCAGACGAATGGCGTTCCGGAACGCGATGGCGGCGGCATCCGGACGGTCCAACCGCAGATAGATCGGCGCAAGCACATCCCAGCCGCGACCATCGTTTGGATTGGAACGAAGCTGCGCCTCGGCGGTGGCGACGAGGCCCTCGATATCCGTGCCGGGCACCGGTAACGGTGCTTGCCGCGTGGCGAGCGGCATATCCCGCAGGCCAGGCACCCCAAATTTCATGTAAAGAGCCGCCGAGCCAAGCGGTACAGCGATCACGACAACGCCGATCGCGGCAACGACGCCCGGACGCACCCAGCCTGCTGCGCCGCCATCGCCGCTGCCCTTCACGCCGCCGGCCGCCTTCAGCAATCGGCGGCCGATCTCCGCCCGCGCAGTTTCCGCCTCACCGGCGGCGATAGAGCCCCGCTCGACATCGGCGTCCAGTTCACGAAGCTGCGCGGCATAAACTTCGACGTCGTGGTCGGCACGCGTGGCCGCCTCATCCGGGGAGGCGCGAAACAAGGGCCAGAGTGCCGCCAAAGTCGCGGCAATGGTCATGCCAGCTGCGATAATCCAGAACGCCATGACACCCTTACACCGAACGCCGGGGATCGAAGCAAATTGCCCCAAATGGCCGGCCGTCTCAAAACCAGATTCCGTCCGACGAGCCCTCTAGCAGACCTGGGCCGATTTGCCCATTCACTTCGTCAGGAATGGGGCGAGTGGATCAGGCGACCGGCTTCCAGAGACCCTTGTCGTTCTTGCAAGCAGTCCCGACGGCTTTGACCGGCTGTGCCTGGCCCGTGAACGTGTGGGAGTAGCCCCGGCAATCCTGCGATCCGACTCGGTAGAGCTGTGTCGGCACGACCTCGCCACTATAGCCATCGACGGACCACTGCACCGCCTGCCCCGCCGAACCGTATTGCAAAGCCTGGAATTCAGCCTCCAGCGCCTTGGCGCGAGCCGCACTGGAAAAGGATTTCGCCGCGTCGCTCTGGCCGACCAAGCCGCCGTCGAGCGCCTGGACGCCGGCTGAGGCCGGAGTAAGCGAGGCGCCCCCCAACCCGGCACTGAGACAGCCCGCGAAAGGAAGGATCAGGAGGGGAAAGAGCAGCTTCAACACGATGCGCATGACGATTTCATCCGAGTGCGGCAGTCCGATGGGACTGAAACGACAGGGTGCGGGGTCCGGAGCAATCCGCGTGCCGCAGTTCGTCGGTTCGGTCTATGATGTCAAGCCGCACCGCCGCCCAAAGCGCGTGGCAGCACGATCGTCACCCGCAGGCCGCCGAGATCCGAGCGGCTGAATTCCAGTGCCCCGCGATACTCGGCCACCATGTCGGAAACGATCGACAGGCCGAGTCCGCTGCCGGGCGTTGCTTCGTCGAGGCGGCGGCCGCGCTTTTGCGCCTCGATGATCTGCGCCTCGGTCAACCCCGGACCATCATCTTCGATGACGGTCGCGAAGCGGTCCTCGGAAACGGGCTTGCCGGTCACGACGATCCGCCCCGCTGCCCACTTGCCGGCGTTCTCGAGCAGATTGCCGATGATCTCCTCGAAATCCTGACGCTCGCCGGCAAAGACCAGGCCCTCGGCCGAGGCCGGATCGAATTTGAGGTTGAGGGCTGGATTGAGCTTGGCGATCACCCGCACCAGCCGTTCGAGAGCCGGTCCGACCGGCGCGCGGAAAACGGTCGCGTCGGTCAGGGCAGCGACCCGCGCCCGGTCGAGATAATGCTGCACCTGCTGGCGCATGCGCTCCGCCTGATCGGCTATCAACTCGCCCTGCGGTCCCCCCAGCGAGGCGGCCTCGTTAACGAGAACCGCTATGGGAGTCTTCAACGAATGCGCCAGATTGCCGACCTGCGTTCGCGACCGCTCGACGATGCGCCGGTTGTTGTCGATCAGCGCGTTCACCTCAAGGGCCAGCGGTTCGATTTCGGCGGGAAACCGGCCTTCCAGCCGTTCCGCCTTTCCAGCGCGCACATTGGTGAGCGAGCGGCGGACGGCACCGAGGGGACTGAGTCCCGCCAGGATAGCCAGGACATTGACAAGGATCGTCCCGACTCCCACGGCACCAAGATAATAGACGAGCGTACGATTGAAGTCGGCGACGTCGGCGGCGACAACACCGGCATTGCCCATCACACGAAACCGCGCCGCGTGATTCTGAGCGTCGAGCACGACTTCCGTCTCGACGACTTTCAACAATTCACCATCAAGGCCGCTCGCGTCGTAACTCCGACGATAAAGGGGATCGAAGGGAACTTGCGACGTCGGTTCGGACGCGATGTCGAGAATTCCGAGGGAACTGGAGATCAGCCGTCCCCTGGTGTTGTCACTCGCCGGAATGACCTCCCAATACCACCCGGACAGCGGCTGGGAATAACGCAGATCGCCGAGATCGGGGGAGCCGGACAGATAGCCGGTCTCGCTGACCGTCACGCTGTTGACGAGATTGTAGAGCTGTGCGGCGAGCAGGTCCTCGAAGCCGCGCGTCGCCGTCCGCTCGTAGAGCGTGGAGATCAGCCCCCCGACGACGACAAGGGCCAAAAGGGCCCAGACGCTGGATAGAACGATGACCCGGACGGTGAGAGAGTTAGCGGCCCGAATGGCCATCGCTCATCCTGTAGCCTTGTCCTCTGACGGTCTCGATCACATCGACACCGAGCTTCTTGCGCAACCGTCCAACAAACACTTCGATCGTATTGGAATCGCGATCGAAATCCTGATCATACAGGTGCTCGATGAGCTCCGTTCGGGAGACGATCTGATCCTGATGATGCATCAGATAATCGAGTAGCCGATATTCGTGCGAGGTTAGCTTCAGCGGGGTCCCGTCGAGCGACACACGCGACGCCCGCGTGTCGAGGCGGACCGGACCGCAATGGATCTCCGACGAGGCATGGCCGGCGGCGCGGCGGATCAGCGCGCGCATGCGGGCCAGCACTTCCTCGACGTGAAAGGGTTTCGTGACGTAATCGTCGGCGCCCGCGTCGATGCCGGCGACCTTGTCGCTCCAACGGTCGCGGGCGGTCAGGATCAGCACGGGCATGGTCCGGCCGTCGCGACGCCATCGCTCCAGAACGCTGATGCCGTCCATGACCGGCAGACCGACATCGAGAATGACCGCGTCATAGGGTTCGGTGTCGCCGAGAAAGTGTCCCTCCTCGCCGTCGAAGGCGCGGTCGACGACATACTCGGCGCCGGTCAGCGCCTCGGTCAGTTGCCGATTGAGGGTTTGATCGTCCTCGACCACTAGGATGCGCATGCCCGGCCTCGTCTTCTCGCTCTCGTCTTATCCTGTCGAATCGCCGCGACCGCGGCTGAAGTCAACGCCTCTCGCCGCTCTGACAATACGGCGATCAGGGCCGTATCGTCACCGTCGTCTTGCGCCTGGGGCCACCGTCCTTGCCTGGCACGAGAAGGGTCACGACACAAACCGTCTCACCGCCCTGCTCGCGACTGGAGACCGAGAGAACCTGGCCGCCGGTCTGGGCGGCCGCTTGCTCTGCGGCTCCCGAGCAGCTTGCGGCGGCGGTTTCGAAAGCGCCCTCGCCATTTCGACGTGGGCCCCGCTCTAACCTCAATCCCGGTCCCGGAGAGACATCCAGACCGAATCCCGAACCAATGCCGCGACCCGAAAAAGGGCTATCCAGGAGTTGAGCGGCAGCTGGCGCGGCCGCCGCGAGGGGAGCGGACCCGACGATCAGGATCGTGACTAGGCTGGCGAGGAGAGTGCGAAATCTTGTCATTTCGGGTCCGGCTGGAGGATGGCAGCGCCGCCGAGAAGGATCGGCGATTGCTCCCGTCCTAGTACATCGTCGCTGAACGACGAATGAATGGCGGACGACCGAGCCGGGTCGTCCGCTGATTTTCATGCCGCAACTAGCGGAGGGTTTTCTGCGCCGCTAGCCGCCCCAGGATCGCGACAACCGCGCCGACTGCCGCCGCGCCGTTGGTCAGCGACACGGCCAGCATATCGTGCGTCGCGGAATCGACTTCCAGGCCGAACAGTCCAGCCATCGCCGCCCCGAAAGCGACAAGCCCGCCCCATACGGTTCGCGATTGATACCACGGCTTTGCCTCGTTCATTTTCCGTTCCTTTCCTTGCTGTTGCGCCGGCGGTCACGCCGGTCGGGAAAAAATCGTCTGCCGAGCAGTCCCCACGCCCCAGACCGGGCTGACCTGGGCGATGGTGGCGACAAGCTCGGCGGGCAGCGCGCCGAACACGGCGGTCTGCTCTTCAGCCGTGAGCACCAATGCCGGCGTTGCGGGCTCGCGCACCAAAACGGCCCCCGATCCGTCGCCGACCTCGATGCGGTAGAGTTCCTGTTCTTCGCCGAGCGGCACGTCGGGGCCATCCCAATTGTCGCCGCCGACGCGGGTTCGGCGAATCCACGACAAGGCCACCGCGCCCGCCGCGTCGAAGGCGGCTTTCGCATGCACCGGCGACAGCGGTTTGACCGCGCGCCGACCAAGCGTGGCGGTGATCGTCACCGTTGCGGGATCGTCAAGCGCCCGGCCGAGCGGAGCCACGCGGACTTCCATCTCGCGGCCGACGTCCGACGTCGTCAGTCCAAGCGGCTCGCAGGCCGCGTCGAGCAAGACGAACGCCGCCCCAGTTGGTGCTCCCACGACCATCGCGTCTTCGGTGCCGCCCTGGGCGCGCAGCAGATCCCGCAACTCGAAGACGCCGGGCGCGATCTCCGCCGCCCTCTCGAATTGCAGCACTTCCCAAGCCCCCGTCGAGCTCCACACCGCGCAGAGATTGCCGCCATCCAGCAGTTCGCCCCTAGAAATTGCGTAGAGCGCGCCCCTGTCGAGCCGCAGCGTAATCGTGTTCCCGCGATCCAGACGTCCTTCCGGCCCCGCACCCAGCGCCGCGATCAACCAGCCAGTGGTTGCCGGGCGTGTCGCCGTCGCTCGCTCCAGGAAAGCGCCGCCCTGCCGGGATGTGGCGATGGAATAGCCCGGCCAGGGCTTGGCCTGCACCGCGAACCGCGCACCATCAATGCCCTGCCCTCCCTCGGGAAGCGGCAGGTCGAGGAGATGCACCAGTGGCCGCGAGGCGATCGCGAGAGCCGGCGGCCGCGGCGGGGTTGGAGGCTCCCCCTGGTCGGCAAGCGAGCCCCTACGCGCCGGCAGACGCCGCGCTTCGATACGGCGGGAGGCACCCGATTCGATCCGGTTCACCAACCAGGCGCCGGGACGCTCCGCGAGGCCGACAACATCGCCTGACTCCAGCGACAAGAGCGACGGTGCAACGCCGAACCGAGCGGTCTCGGCCACGCCGCTCGCCTCCCGCAGCATCGCCGCGGCCAATTCCTTCGCTTGCGCCTCGTCGAGCACCACCGGAAGCTGGATGATGTCCTTGCGGGGATGAGCGGCGCTGGCCCGCACCGCTTCGGCCGAACCGGGCTGATAGGCCCGCGCCGGATCGAGAAACCCGAGCGCGATCTCCTCCGGCCGCTCGCTTGCCTCGCCACGCCGCAGTTCGACATAAGGGCCGTCCTCGTCGGCGAATATCCCGATCTCTCGGCTCGATCGCAGCGAGGCAAGCGAGCGGAAAATCAGTCGCCCGGCCGCAACATGCACGACGGTGCCGGTCAGCCGCAGAAGATCCTCGAGCGTCTCGCGCGCCGTGCCGGGACCGGCGGCGACGTAACCGGTCACGCAGGAATCGACGGCCGAGACGTCGTAATCCGCGATGCCGTGGTCCTCCAAGATGGCGGCGATCAAGGCGTCGGCCGGCGCGTTGGCCAGGCGGCCGCTCAGCCAGTGGCCCCGACGCCAATTGCCGCCGTCGCTCCACAGGTCGCCGCGCGTCGGGAAGGCGGGATAGGGTCGCGCGTCCCAGGTCCAAACATGCGCCCTTATGTAGCAGATGCACCAACATCCCTATAGCCCGGAACACCCTCGCCGGGCGATAATCAGGGGATGGAACGCAAGCACCGGGCAACCCGAACAGACAGCTACAAGCTCACCATTGCGGGGCTTCTGACCAAACGTGCCGAGATGGCTGGCGAGCGGGTGAAGGCGACCGAACGCCTTGCTGCAATAGACCGGGATCTAGGCCACATGGACGCCGTGCTGGCGATGTTCGGCGTGACGGACGGGCACAAGGTGAAGCCGCTACAGCGGGCCACCACACCCCGTGCAAAGCGGTCGCAGGTGTTGGAGCGTCATCGGGTCATGTTCGCCGCCCTGCGCTCTACAGGAGCGGCAACGACCACTCAGATTGCCGAAGCCGTCACACCATTGTTCAAGACGCACGACGAACACGAACCGGAACCCGCTGTGGTCCTATCGGCCGTGCGGAAGATGCTTCACCGATTGGAGCGGCAAGGCGGGGTGGTGCGGGACGGTTGGGAAGGCGATGCGAGGGTCTGGCGGATCGCTTGAGCGATGGAATCTGCTGTGGTCACTGAGAGAGGGACGGCTGTGGATAGAAAGGTGTGAATAGCGGGGATTCCGGGCAGCGTTTAAAAGTGCTAGACTCCGAACTGCCCGCCATATGCAATGGGTGAATCGAACGCGCGACGCGGTGATATTCTGCCGGCCGTAGCACTATCCGCCAGGATGGGAGCGTTTTATGGGGTTCAGGGCAGGCCCCATCGCGTTCAATCAGACGGGCGATCATCCCCGATCGCCCGTCACTTTATGACCGTTCCTCTCAGAACCGGCCCTCGCTTTAGAATGCCCTGTAATTGGCGGTCGGCACAGCGGTGAAACGTGCTGATATAAGTCTCAAACCCTTCGGCCGTCGCCTTTACGGCAGCCTTATATTGGTTGCCGTTTTCGGGATGCCGATAGACACAAGCCGCCGCGCTTATCTTGTCGGCAACCCATAGGCCATCTTGGATCATTAGCGGCAAGCAGAGCATATCGATCAAGCTTATATCTGGGTGCAGATCGATAATGTGGCGCACGGATTCACCGGAGAGATAGGCAATCTGTAGCGGGGCTCCCAAATGCTGGGCTACCTTGATTGGAAGATGGCCAATAGCAATCGTCCCTGTGCCTCGGATGTACAAGGCCTCCATCTGTTGCAACTCAAGATACATGCGGCCTTGCGGGTCAGATTGAAACCGCCAGCCTACGGCTAGTTGTCACCGCTGCCAATATCCGCACCATGACCGGCTGACCGGCGACAGAAGCGAGTTGCCGACCAGCGCGAAGGCGTTCCCGCCATTGTCGCGGCGACGGTGATCTTCGCACCATGCGGCGTTCGCGGCATAGGCGGCTAGGTACTTCGGCGACACGCCGTGATGCTGACCGCGCACCATGCGGCGCAGGCGGGAGAAGAAGCTTTCCGCCCAGTTCGTATGTTTGCCGTGGCCTTCGCTGTAGGCTTCCGAGTGATTGATGCGCTCGGTGGGGAAGAACGCTTCCAGCACATCCCAGTGCGTCGCCTCGTCGGCGTAGACGGTCGAGCCGGTCTCAACGAGGTCGCGGGCAATCTGGACGCCTTCATGCTCGAAATTGCGGACATAGGTCATGGTGCGGCCCATTCGCTCGCGAAGGGCGATGACGACGCGGCGGGTGCCGGTCTGGTGTTCCTTGAGGCGACGATCGACGCGATCCTCTTTGCGGTTCGCCGGCTTCACATGACCGCCGAAATAGGCGCCGTCGATCTCAACTTCATCGTCCAGAGTGAAGCCCGCCGTTTCGTTGGACATGGCTTCGCGGAGCTTGTGGCACATCACGAAGGCCGTCTTGTACTGGACGTCGATATCGCGGGCCATCTGCAAAGCCGAGACGCCCTTGACCGCGTTGACGAACAGGGCGACGGCGGCGAGCAAATCGGCAAAGGCCAGCTTGCGGCTGTGAAAGATCGTGCCGCTCGTCACCGAGAACTGGTGATAGCAGGCAACGCACTTGAAGCGGCGGCGGCTGGTGATCGAATAGGTATCGAGGCAGCCGCAACGCGGGCAAACTGGCTCGCCACCCGTGNAAGATCGTGCCGCTCGTCACCGAGAACTGGTGATAGCAGGCAACGCACTTGAAGCGGCGGCGGCTGGTGATCGAATAGGTATCGAGGCAGCCGCAACGCGGGCAAACTGGCTCGCCACCCGTGGACGCCCAGCGGATCGCCTTGAACTGATCATACGCCTTGTCCTCGCCGGCCTTGTAGATGGCCTTGAGGGAAAGGGTGCGGGCTTGAGCCGAAAGGAGGAAGTGCTGTGCCATTGTCATCGTATCCGGTGATGTTCTTCATCGGATATAGCGATAGACATAGCCATATACAAGGGTATATATCATCAAAATCGATGATATATATGGAGCCCAGATATGGTGAAGGCGTCGGATCAGGACGAATGGACGATCAAGGCGAAAAACCTCCTGAAAGGTGAGTTGAAGCGGAAGGGTGTGACCTATGCGCAGCTAGCTGAGAAGCTGGCCGCTATGGACATTCACGAGAACGAACGTAACCTGAATAACAAGATCAGCCGAGGGGGGTTCAGTGCGGCTTTCTTGCTCCAATGTCTGACAGTTGTCGGCGCGACAGAGGTGCGCTTGTAGCGCTGGGGTTAATTCTCGCCGCAGTCGTCCTTGCCGCTTGGATAACCGCGTTCCAGAATAGACCAGGCCGCTACGAAAGCGGCGACGGCAATCCCCAGCCACAAGAGCACAGCGCCGAGGATGCCATTGGCCGTATACCCAGCGCTGATAGCTTTGACCCGTGGCGCGACAGCTATGCCCAGTGGGGAATGTTTGGGTTCTCCGCCATCGCCACGGGAATAAGCATTGTGGCCGTTGTCTGGGTGAGACGCGCTTGGCGAGAAGCCAAGCGAAGCGCGGACGCTGCGATTGCAAACGTGGATGTAACGAAGGAAATCGCGCGGCGTCAATTGAGGGCTTATTTGGCTACGGACAGCATGGGCCTCGGGCAGCGTGTGGATGGAAAAAATATCGACTACGTTCTCAAACTGAAGAATTTTGGCCAGACTCCGGCAAACCAAGTTAAGCTGAAAGTGAGAACGGGCCTTTGCAACGGAGACGATGGAATCGTTCACTGGGGTGAATTTGTGGAGCGCCCATCCGTTGATGTCCCTCCCTCTCAGTTTCTGGGTGTTCAAATTGAAGTTTTCGGAATAAATGAAACCAACATTTCCGAGAAAATAGAAAGCATCATAGCACGGCGCGCTAAGCTCCATGCCCACGCTGTTTATTCTTACATCGACATCTACAGTATGAAGCGAACGACTGGATTCTATGCGAGCACTTGGGGCGATACATTCCGCCTTGGCGAAATTGGAATCGACGTATACGAGACCGAGAAGGATGACGGCGTTCAGCCGTAGCCCGCGCATCAACTGCGCTCCGGGCTTGGTGCGTTTGCTACATAAGGGCGCAAACATGGATCGCGGCCGGATCGACCATCCGACCGCCATAGACCGGCGAAATCGGATTGGCGGCGGTCGAAAAGTCCGGCGACGCAGGGTCCCAATACGCCAACTGCGCTTCGAGGAACCGCCGCTGCGCGAGGTCGTCGCGACCTCCGGCGGAAAAATATGGCACGAGGCTTTCCGACGATTTCGGGTCGACGAAGACATTCGGCTGGTTCGCGCCCTTGTCGATCGCCGGGCAGCCAAGTTCGGTGAACCACACCGGTTTCGACATCGGCACCCATGCGGAGGTTCCGGCGGTCTCGACCCCGGCGCGGCGCTCGACATGCGGGTTCGACCACCAGTTCGCCACATCCTTGGCGCGGTAGACCCACGGCTTGCCCGCCGCACCGTCGGTGATCGGCGTGCGGATGCGTGCCGCCCGATCGGCATCGGTGGCATAGTACCAGTCGTAATATTCGCCACCGCCGATCCCGGCTCGCAGCCCGTCCCGATCGTATTGCGAGGACGGTCCCGCCGGGTCCGCATCGAGGTCGCCGTCCCGCCAGTCGGCCAGCGGCAGGTAATTGTCGATGCCGACGACGTCGATCGACGGCGAGGCCCAGAGCGGATCGAGATTGTAGAAGACATTGCCCGAGCCGTCCGTCGGCTGGTAGCCAAAATATTCGCTCCAATCGGCCGCGTAGGTGACGACGGCCGTCGGCATCATGGCCTTGACCTCGGCGGCGATGGCGATCAGCCCCTCGACGAAGGGAAAGCGGCCATCCTGATCGCGAATTCGCGTCAACCCGCGCATCTCCGAACCGATGACGAACGCATCGACCCCGGCCGCCGCCGCGAGCTTCGCCTGATGCAGGATCATGCGCCGATAGGACCATTCGTCCGGCCCGGTATATTCGACGCCGGTTGTCGTCAGCGTGAAGTGCTGCGGCGCGACTGTTCCGAGAAACGCCGCGATATCGGCTCGCGCCGCCGCCGTGCCGTCGGCCGAGCCGGCGCGACCGGTGGCGATGTCGAGCGTCATCCGCCCGCGCCAGGGAAACGCCGCCTGCTCCACGCCGCCATAGGGGTCGGCAAGTCCGTTTCCGGGCGGCACATCCATCAGGATGAAGGGGTAATAGGTCACTTTCAGCCCGCGCGCCTTGAGATCGGCGATAACCCTCAGCACGCCTTGGTCGCTGGGCGTGCCGCCGAAGGCCGGCCCGCCGTCGATGGAACTGACCAGCCGCGCACCGACCCGATCGACGGAGCCGGCGCGCCAGACCTCGGTTTCATCGCGTTGGACGATCTCCACACCCGGCCGAAGGTCGCAACGTCCGGCGCGCAGATCGTCGCCGAACCAGGAAACGACGAGGGCGGCCCGCTCGAGCGACGGGCAGAGCGCGCCGAGCTCGTCGAGCGCGGCCGTCCAGTCGCTGGAGCCGTGGAGGATGTTGCGGTTGACGACCCGGTCCTCGCCCGCGCCGAGCCGTTCGCGCACCGGCATAGGGTCGAGACCGTGCTCACTGGCACCCGGGATGATGGTGATCGCCCGCAAGTCGGTTTCCAGCCGACCCACCGGGCGCAGGATCTCGCAGGAAATCTGCGGCAGGCGGTTGCCCCAGCGTTCCAGCGGCAACCGCTCGAACACGATATAGGCGAGCCCGCGATAGGCGGGCGCGTTGCCGGCCCCTTGCCGGGCCTCGATCAGCGGATCGGCCTCTTGCGTTTCGTCGCCGCGATAGACACGGTGGACCGTCTCGGTAAGATCGAGTTCCTCGCCGTCCGCCCACACCCGCCTGACGCCAGCGATCGGCCCTTCGCAAAGCCCGACCGCGACATTGCCGTAATAGCTGTAGGTCGTCGTTTCGATGCGCGGGCCGCCGCCCTTGCCGCCCCGCCGTTCGGTGGTCGCGACCTCCTCGAAGCGCGTCGTCCAGATCACCTGACCTGCGACCCGCGCCGTGCCGTAGACCTTGGCGATACCGGCGCCCTCGTCCGCTTCCATGATGCGGCTGTTGCCTAGCCTCGGCCCCTCGCTGCGGCGCGTGCCGCCGAACAGCGAGGCGTCGAGCGATGCCCCGGCTAGCGCGCCGGCCGCGCGGCCGAGAACAGCGCCGAGCGGACCGCCGAGCACGCCGCCTACAAGGCCGCCGGCCGCCTGCAGAAGAATCGTGGCCATGACCTACTCCGGAAAACGAAAGACGCCGGCGATGCGGCGGGTCCAGGCCTGCGGCATCGGCGAAGAAACCACGGTCGCGCCTTCATAGGCGTGGATCAGCCGGCCGCTTTCGTCGAGAATGCCGCAATGCGCCGCCGGCGCGCCGATGCGCCATCGAAACAGCACGACGTCGCCAGGCTGGGCATCGGCGATATCGACCGCGATGAGATGCCGCCGCGCTGCCTCCAGCAGCCGGTCCGGGCCGCCCCGGATCGACCAGTCGACGCCGTAGGGACCGGGATCTTCCGGTTCTTGCCCATAGAGCGCGCGCCAGACACCGCGCAACAGGCCGAGACAGTCGCAGCCGACGCCCTGCCGGCTGCCCTGATGACGATAGGGCGTACCAAGAAACGCGCGGGCTGCGGCGAGCGCGCGAGACGGCGCAAGCTCGCTCATGGCACCACCGGCGAGCCGTCATGGATGCCGTCCGCCTTGGCCACCGCCAGCGCCGCGTCGCTGCCCGGCATATGCGGGAAGCCACGAAAATTCGTGGAATTGGCGAAACGGTCGCGGCAAGTGGAAAAGCGCTTGTCGCAGCCCTGGTTCAGCCGCAACCGGTCGCCGGCAACGAAGCCCGCGTCGATCGACTCGGAGAGCGAAAGGCGAACCGTGCCGAGCCCGGTTTCGCTCGCCGCAACGATATCGGCGGCAAGCCCCACCGCAGCGCCATCGAGAAACTCCAGCCGGCCGTGATCGAAGCCGCCCGGCGCACCGCCCAGATCACCGTCGATCAGGATCGTTACACCCTCTCCGCCATTGACGACGGCTTCGATGGAATAGGGCGGGTCGGACGCCGGAAACCGGCAGCGGGCATCGCCAAAGACCGCGTCGCAGCGACGCCGATAGATGCGTCCGCGCACCCGGTCGAGCTGGGCCGCGACGCCGCGCAATTCGGCCGCGAACCCGGTCTCGCCATGCTTGACCTCTCCGAGTTCCGCGACATCCATTAGCACGAAGTCAGCGGGATTCTGCCAGTCGACCACGAAGGTCTCGACCCGCGCCGCGTCGAAGCGGCCGGCGCGAATGTCGGCCTCGCCGATCGCCGCCGAGGACAGCGCGCCCTCGACCTCGCGCGTCGGCGCGGCCAGCCCCAGCGCTTCTTCGGCCTCGCCGCCGGTCAGTCCGGTTGCCGCCTCGAAACGGGTTCCGTCGAAGGTCAGCGCCTCGTCGTGATCGGTGAAGCCGAGAACCACGCCGTCGCGCCGGGTCAGGCGCCAGCAATGGGCCAGCGTCGTCGCCGGGCTTTCCAGACGCTCCGCCAGCCCGGAAGGGATCTGCCTCATGGCCGCACCTCGATCAACGGAATGGATGGGATGTCGCCGGCCTCGAACGCCGCGACATTGACGGCGAGCTGGTCCATGTCGAAGCGCACCGGCACGTCGAATTCGAAGCCGGCGGTGATCGAGAGGCCAACGGCCGGCGCCACCGACAGGGTCACTCCGCCGCTGGCCGTATCGACGTTGAAATCCGTGCCGGCGGCGAGTTCGGTCCCGTCGACGGCGATCCGGACGGTCCCCGGCACCGGTTTTTCGATCGGCCGGCTATAGGCCGCGTCCCCGTCACCATAGATTTTCAGCAACGGAAAGACCGCCGTCGCGCCATCGCCAATACCGATCATCTGGTCGAAGGCCGTGACCGCCTGCCCGTAATTCGACGAGCGCCAGTCGAGCGGATCGCGAAAGCGGAACCCGGTGAGCTTGCCGCGCCGCGCCTCGAAGAAGTCGAGCACCGCGGCAAGGTCGGCGAGGCTCCTGACCCCCGAGCCGGCATCGTAGCGTCGGGCCGAATGGCGATGACGCTGGTTGCGGTGCTCGTAGCCGGTCGACAGGCGCACGATCTCGGTCCGACGCTCCGGCCCGCCGCTGGTGCCGAATGAGACGCGCAGCGGAAACCGTTCTTCGCTGAAGGCTTCGATGGCCATTTCCTACAACCCCCGCCGGCCACGGCTCGCGGCGCGCGCAAGCATCGCCTGGATCTGCGCCTCCGAGCGCTTGAAGCTGGTCGCGTCCGGGGTCGTCACATTGAAGACGATCGACGGTCCTGCGCCCGCCGCCGGTGTTGCGACGCCGAGGGTCCCGTCGGCGCCGCGCTTCAGCGGCAGGATCGCCTCCGCCCCCGCCTCGCCCATCAGGCCGAGCTTGCCACCGGTCGGAAAATAGCTTGGCGCCGCGACGACGCCGCCCTTGGCAAAGGGCAGAATGCCCGTCGGGGTTGAAGCCGTCAGGGCACCGGTCAATCCGCCAACCGCCTTGCCGATGAAGCTCGACGCGATGTTGGTCAGCGGCCGCAGCGCTGCGTCGAGTGCGATGGTGGAAATGCGCTGCCCGAGCTGGCGCAGCACGCTGTCGAAGGATCGGCCGCCGGCAACGGCACCCTTCAGCGCGGAGGTGATCGCCGAGCCGAAGGCGTTCGCCCTTTGAGTCAGATCGCCCATCGCCCGCTCGAAGCCGCTTGTGTCCGCCACGATCGCGACGTTCAACGTCTCGTCCGGTTCCATCCGTTCACCTCTGTGCTTGTGATGTGCCCCAGTCGGGGAAGCGCCGCATCAGCGCGGCCAGATCGGCCCGTTGCGGCGGTATCGCGCCGCCGGTCGCGGTCAGGGGCGCCAGCGCGGCGGCCAGCTCGCGCGGCGTCATCACCCAGAAGGATTGGGGCGAAAGCCGCAGCAGCCCGAGCCCTGCCTCCATCGCTTCCTGCCAAGGGAAAGCCGTGCCGGAGGCCCCTTGCGCTACCGGCACGGCGCTCAAGGGTTTGCGGGTGCCTCGCTCGCCTCCTCCGGCTGTCCGAAAGCGGCCGAAAGCAGCGCCGCCGCCACGGTCGCCGCCCCGGCGACCCCGCCATCGACTTGCATCGCGGCGACGTCGGCTTCGCTGGCATCCGTCCCGGCCCCGCGCAATCCGGCGGCGAGAATGCGCATCAGGTCGCGCGCCGAGAGCCGCCCGCCGCCGAAGCGTTCGGCGAGCGCCGCCAGATTGTCCGAGGCAAAGGCGTCTTCGAGTTCGGCGAGCGCGCCGAGGGTCAGACAGAGCGTGCGCTCACGCCCATCGATGATTGCGGAAACTTCGCCGCGCCGCCGATTGACCGCCATCCTCACAGCACCGCGAAGGTCAGCGCGCCGGCCGATTCCAGCGTTGCCTCGAAGGTGACCTCGCCATTGTGCTCGCCGGCATATTCGAGCGCCGTCACCTGGAACGGCCCGGTGATCGTGCCGAAATCCGGAATGACCGCCTGAAACGGCGCGACGCGGCCGTCGAAGAAGATCTGCCTGAGCGCGGCGTCCGAGGCGGCATCCTTGAAGATGCCCGCCCCGGACAGCGCTGCGCGCTGCACCCCGGCTCCGCCGAGCAGCTCGCGCCATCGCCCGGCGCTTTCGGTGTCGGTGATGTCGACGCTTTCGGCGTTGAACGCGATCCGCCGCGTTCGAAGCCCCGCTACCGTCGTGAAGCTGCCGTCGCCATTGTCGTCGACCTTGAGAAGCAGGTCCTTGCCTTTCTGGGCGGCCATGTCGCGTTGTCCTTTCCCGCGCGGCCGGCGAGCCGGCCAACAAAAAAGGCGGCCCCGAAGGACCGCCCATGATTTGATTTCATCGATGTCGACGCGGCGCTCGCCGCTATCTCGGATAGGCCCCCGCGATCAGGCCAGCGGTTCGGTCACAGCCCGGAACCGCAGGATGCCGTGGTAAGTCGGCGCGTCCGGCTCCTGCCGCGCCTCGGCGAACTGGAGCTGGAGGTTGACCAGATGGTGCCCTTCCAGCGGCAGGGTCGCGTCGTTCAGCTTGCTGGCAACCTTGTCCATGATTTCATAAGTCTCGCGCTTGCCGCCGCCCTTCGCCCACACGTGCAGGGTCAGGATATGCTCCGCCCCATCCTCGGTCCCTGTGGACCAATCGACGACCGCCGTTCGGCCGAACGTCAGATAGGGAAAACTCGCTCGTTCCGGACGGCGGTCGAACACTTTCGGCCCGCCGAGCAGGGTCGTCAGGGCCTGGTCTGAGGTCAGTGTCTGGAAGATCGTCGTCTGTAATTCAGCGCTGGGATGTGCCATGGCCAGAAATCCTCGCTCACGTTTTCTGACAGGTTGATATATGGAGTGTAGCACCTTCCTGTCAGGGGCGCTCGTGACCGTTTGGTTTAAATTTTCGTAACCTCGTCGTGAGTCGTTAACGGGGCTTCTGCGTCGCCGTTCCCGCCTTGTAGCGTTCTGCCGGACACTTCGGCGTGTAGCATCGACCATGCCTCGGGAATGTTAAGGATTCGCGATGTTGAAGGCTTGCCTATCCGGTTGATTCCCACACCCACTAGATCTAGTGTTGGGCATGGATGTCCTGGCCCGTGAAGACCTGCCGTTCCCGCAGTCTC
>NZ_JAZHLJ010000129.1:0-6483 GCF_036549495.1 Aurantimonas sp. C2-5-R2 | reverse complement strand
CGATCGGGCCCTTTCCTGTGTCGTGCCCCTCACGCCAGTGGCCTGCTTTTACTCCGCCCCACTGGCCCGGTTTTGCTCCGACGTTGACACGGGCTCCAGGCCAGGGATGAAGTCAGAGGTTACCGCCGGATCGAGATGATCACCGGCCTGCGGCGGCGCCGTAATTGGTCCGACGAGGAGAAGGCTCGGATTTTGTGCGAAAGCGCTGCCCCGAACGCCAACATATCCGAAGTGGCGCGTCGGAACGGCATGAACCGAGGTCTTCTGACGGCCTGGCGCCGTCAGGCAGGCCTGACGCGGCCTCGCGGTTGTAGCGCGAAAGTGGCCGGCGAACCGCCGATGTTCGTTCCGCTCGAGATCGCGCCCGATCCCGGGACTGGCGCCGTCACCGGCGATGGTCGACGAGGGTTGATCGAATTTGAGTTTGTCGGCGGACGCATCGTCATTGGCGGCGATATCGATCCTCGCTTGGCGAGCGCCGTGGTGGCAGCCGTGCGCTCGCGATCATGATGCCGCTTGGCAGCGCCCGGAAGATCTTGATCGCGACCAAGCTGATCGACTTTCGGCGCGGGATCAACGGTCTGACGGCGATGGTTGCGCAAGCGCTTCTGGAAGATCCCTATTGTGGCGATATCTTCGTCTTTCGGGCGAAGCGATCGGACAGATTGAAGATTCTGGTCTGGGACGCCAGACCACGGCATCGAAAAATCCGCGCGACGCACGCACCATGATCGTCGTCCTGCGCTGCCGCGGATTACCGAGATCATCACCAACAATGCTGCCGCGATCGTCGTAACGCCCATCGCGATCAGCCTTTTCTTGGCGCTCGGGCTCGATCCCAGGGCTGCCGTCGTCGCGGTGATGTTCGGCGCCTCCGCATGCTTCGCCACACCGATCGGCTACCAGACCAACACGCTGGTCTATGCCGCCGGCAACTACCGCTTTATGGACTTCGTCAAGATCGGTGCGCCAATGAACTTCATCGTCGGCTTCGCGACCTGCGTGGCGATTTACTTCTATTACGGGTCGTAAGCCATGCTCATTCATGCTGAGCTCGGTGATAGCCGCTGATGGGTGTCTGCGAGCGGGTTCAGGTGCGATTCAATCGGACGATACGGACTATCCGTTTGGATTTGGCCGATCCCGCCGATTCTATGACGTTGATTCGATACAAATGACGGAAGTCTTCATCCGCTCAAAGCCATATTGCCGAGAGCGCTCCGTCAGCGGACATGTCCACCGCCAAGACGAGCGTTGCCGCGAGGGCGAGCGCAAACACGGCATCCCCGGCGGAAAAACCCGGCACGTCGATCATCGTTCTTGACCGGTCGGGCGAAAAGCCGCGCGCTTCCATGGCGATGGCGGTGCGCCCGGCGCGGCGAATGGCGTAGGCAATCAACGGAATGATCAGATGGGCGATTTCAGCCGGCGAAGCGAGACGTTTGAGCTCTTGCCCCTTCCGCATGGCGTTGGCGAGGCGGACCTGTCGCGCTTTCAAAGCAAGGTCCGGCACGATCTGCATCGCCGCAAACAGCGCGTACGCAATCCTCGGCGGCAGCCCGAGATAGGCGGCCGACGCGCGCACGAAGCCGCCCGGATCGATCGTCAACGCGAAGAAGACCGAAATCATGCCACCCGCGATCGCCCGCAGGAAGAGGACGAAGCCCGCCAGGATGGCGTCCGATGCCGCGAGATCGTGGGAGAAAACGGCCAGCGCCTCGGTGTTGTCCTGTCGAAAGAGGACATTGGTGGTGAAGAAGCCGAAGCCGAACAGGGCAAACGGGACCATCAAGACCATAAGCAGCAGCGGCGAGGTCCGGTTGACGATGAGAAGCATCCCAGCAAACAGCACGATAGCGAAGAGTTGGAAGCCGATCTCGAAGACGAGCGTCGTCGCGACGATCCAGACGAGGCAGACGCCGAGCATGGTTAGTGGATTGAGGCGTCTCAACATGACGGTCGGTCTTCCAGCCAGCGCAGGGCCGGCGCCGCCGCCGGCTCCGCGAGGCCGTGTTCGGCCAAGAGCCGTGTGTCGAGGAGAAGGTCTTTCGCCGTACCCCCGCGCGACCACGCCGCCTCCGCCCAGAATGACCGCGCGGTCGGCGACCCGCAGCGCGAAGTCCAAATCATGGGTGATGACGACAAGCGCCCGCCCTTTGTTCCGCAGAGCCTCGATGCGCCGGGCAAGCTCCGCGGCGCCGGTCGCGTCCAGCCCCGCCGTCGGCTCGTCGAGGACGATCAGTCGCCAGCGGTCGGCGGCGTCGATCGCCGCCAGCGACAGCCGGCGCTTTTCTCCTTCCGACAGCGTGAATGGATGGCGCGTTTGCAGCGCGGTCAATCCATAATCGCGAAGCGCCGCGGCGACGCGCTCCGACCGCTCGCCGCCGGCAAGGCGCCGCGGCAGCATCGCGGCGATCTCGTCGCGGACCGAGCCGGTGGCGAATTGGTCTTCGGGAGATTGCAGCGCGATCGCGCCGGGCGCGCCGTGCCGGCGGCCGCGCTTGAGGCGTAAAAGTCCGGCAAGGCTGGCGCCGAGCGTCGACTTGCCGGCACCGTTTCTGCCCAGGAGCCCGACGATTTCCCCGGCGCGGACGGACAGATCGACGTCCTTCAGGACAACGGGGCCGAGGAAGGGCGCGCAATCGGCATTCTCGAGGCTCGCGACCGGTGGCCCGGACGGGTTGACGCGGTTCCCGTCCGGCAGACGGTCGGCAACGAAGGTGGAGACGGCCGCGCGAGCCCGATCGTGTCCGGGCGCGCCCGGACCATCGCGCGGCAGTTGCGCGAGCGCTTCCGTCACGGTCAAGGGCGGTTTCGCCAGCACGACGTCCTCGGCGATCAAATGAGCGTCGAGATCGCTCGCCGCCGGCCGCCAGACGCCCTCGGCGACGAGGGCGGAATGATGGTTGCGGAAGAGCTGACGTGGACTTGCGGCGGCCATGACATGGCCGCGCCGGTCGAGGACCACGACGCGGTCGATCGTCTCGATCAGCCCGTCCAGCCGGTGGTCGACGATGAGGCAGGTGCGGCCGGTCTCGGCGAGAAGGGCGCGCAACCGATCCGCGGCCTCGCGTGACAGATGGGCCGTCGGCTCGTCGGCCAAGAGGATCGGTGCGTCCTGGGCGAGGATTGCGGCGAGCGCGACGAGCTGGCGCTCGCCCCCCGACATCGCCAGCGAGCGTCGGTCGCGCCACTCCCACGGCAAACCGAGCCGGGTCATCAGCGCCAAGACGCGTCGCTCGATCTGGGACGGTGGCACGGCCTGATTTTCGAGCGCGAAAGCGATCTCGTCCTTGACGCTCATGCCGCATAAGACTTGATCGGCGTCCTGGAAGTACTGCGCTACGCATTTCGACCAGGCCGCCGGCAAGCGGCGCTCGGTGTTTTCGCCGAAGATCGCGGTCTTGCCGTCGATCCTGGCCGGCACGCTCGTTGGGATAAGCCCGGTCAGAGCGAGAAGCAGCGACGACTTGCCGGACCCCGAGGGCCCCAAAAGGAGAACGCGCTCGCCACGCGAGACGGCGAAATCGACCGGTCCGACGGCGGGTGCCGGCGCGTAGGGGAAGGTGATCGCCGTGCGCCGCCACGCTGCCGCCGGCGGCAGCGATACCTCGTTA
This sequence comes from Aurantimonas sp. C2-5-R2, assembly GCF_036549495.1. NCBI lineage: Bacteria > Pseudomonadati > Pseudomonadota > Alphaproteobacteria > Hyphomicrobiales > Aurantimonadaceae > Aurantimonas > Aurantimonas sp. C2-5-R2. The sequence continues at coordinate 2,866 of NZ_JAZHLJ010000129.1, read as the reverse complement.
GGCAAGCGCTGCCCGCCGTTCATCGTCGATCTTCAGACCGTGCAGCACGCCGGTCCTGTAGAGCGCCTCCACGACATAATAGCCGAGAAGCCCGCCGAGCAGCGCCCCGGAGAGGCACCGAATGACGAACATGACGACGATGAGGCCGGGGGCGAGAGCCGCGTAGTCGAAGCGAATCCAAGTGTAGACGAAGCTGAACACCGCCGCGCCGATGCCGGCCGCCATCAGGACGGGCAGAGAATAGTTGCGCCAGCGGGTCAGCGCGAAGACGAGTTCGGCACCGGCGCCCTGCACCATCCCGGTCACGATCAGGAGCAGGCCGGCCGGGCTGCCGAGCAGGACCTGCACCGCGGCCGCCAGCACTTCCGCGCCGAAGGCCACGCCCGGCTTGCGGATGATTGCGGCCGCCACTATCGAGGCGATGAACCAAAACCCCATGAAGACATCCATGGAGATCGCGCCGAACACGGCCTGTGCGATGAGCCACAACTGCACCCAGCCGAGATAAAGCACCGCGAAGACGGCGCCGAGCACGGCGACGATCAGCGTTTCGCGCAGGGTCCAAGCGGATGGCATGGCAAAGCTCCTGTGGTTGAAGGTCAGGCGTTGGAAGGGCTGTTGGCCGAGACGGTCACGTCGAGGGCGACGTGGGCCTCGGCCGGCGCGAAGCGCAGGAACGCTTCTGACAGCGCCGCGAAGACCGGCCCGGCATCGCCCGAAAGTTTGGTGCAAAAGTTCTTCGAGCGGTCGAAGACCCCGGACGTCTTCAGGAAATCGATACAGGCGTAGATCTCGTCCATGTGGTAGGCGGCGCCGAGCGGATAGTAGGAGAACTGCGCCGAAACGGCTTGGGTTGTCGGGGCGGCCGCGGCGACGGCCGAGACGGCGCCGCGGACGCGCTCTTCCAGATCGCCGTGCGGCTGGAGATCGGCGGTCGGCGTGCAGAGCCCATCGTCCGGCTCGCCGGGGCAGCCGCGCGAGACGGTCGCGGACAGGACGGTGTGGGTTCCGGTCTTCGCGGCGGCGACGAAGAGGTCGCGCATGGCGGCGAACAGCTCTTCGGGCGGGCCGACGATCAGCGTCGAAATGTCGTCCGTCTCGATGCGGAAGCGCTCGCGATAGGGATCGAGCGCGCTCAAGGAGCCGAGAATGACGGAGACAAATCCGTCCGTCATCGGATAAAGGGAAATCTGTGCGCCGGAAAACATCGCTCGCCTCGCTCCGCTGGCATTACCCAGATCAGCTTGAGGGTTCGAAGGCCTGCCGCCTTCCTCTCAGCCCCAGCGTCGCGGAGCACCCCTGTCACGGGTGACTGTTACAGCTTCGATATCTTCGATGCAATCTTTCCGCCTCGGCGCGCGCCACCTCTGCGGAAACGAGGCTGTCCGGGAAGAAATAACTCGGTGTTCGATCCGCGAATTGTCGAATGCGGGGCCCTACCGCCGCAATCCTTCATCGAACCGCAAAGCCGTGCAACTGTCCCAGCTTTTGACGCTTTACGGGGTTGCCGGTGAAAGGATTTCGACGATCGTGGATTCCGTTTTAATTGATGTGTTCCGCAGCCATGGGCTCGGGCGTGAGGAAAGAGAGCAACACCAAGCCCTGCTCTCGACAGCGGTATCCGGCTGAAAACAGCATCCGAGGCACTTTCGTTACCGGCGGTCGTTGTTCCGCCAATATCTCGCTCGAAGCCGCGGCGCGATAATCCAGGCGATCGGTGCGGCGAGTACCAAGCTCAAAGCGACGACCAGCGGAATCAGATATTTCCATTGTTCCTGCAGGGCGGGAAACGAAAGCACGGTGATCGCGCCGACCCCAAATAAAACGGCGTTGACCATGCCGTAAATCAGCAAAGCAATACGCGTCTGGATACTCACTTTTCCTATTCTCCCCAGGCTTGCCGGTGATCACGAGCAATAGGATAGCCCGGCGCTGAAAATCCCGATTTGATCCACATCATCCAATCACGATGTTGATGTGAGCCTTGCGCATCAGATGTCGTCGTAATCGATGGCTATCTGACCGCATCGCACCCCGCCCGTCAGCTCCGATGACGCCCACCCAGGGGGGTGGTCGCGATCAGCGCATGTCGAGCGATCCTTCGCATGGCTGGGACGATGCCGAAGACTGGCAAAGGACTTCGAACGCGCCATCGCTTCCGCCCAGGCCTGGGTCTTCATCGCAAACATCCGCACACTCACCCGACGGCTCGCAAGACCTTGAAATTGCACCAGTCGTTTTGATTCAGACACTGAGCCGCGCGTGATCACCTCCAGCCCCGAAACCGCACGCACCGTAGGCGCCCCTTTCAAATGATTGCTATTGTGCGGCGCGACTTTATATTCCCGCTAAGAAGAGAACAGCACTGCATGGAGGACTTATGCGTAATCTGATTTTGGCCGCTGGCACGATCTTGACGCTGACCATGGCGTCGGGAGCGACGGCCCAGACCGTCGGCGACGCGGACGCCGNCTAAGAAGAGAACAGCACTGCATGGAGGACTTATGCGTAATCTGATTTTGGCTGCTGGCACGATCTTGACGCTGACCATGGCGTCGGGAGCGACGGCCCAGACCGTCGGCGACGCGGACGCCGGCAAGAAGGTCTTCAACAAATGCCGAGCGTGTCACGCCGTCGGTGAAGGCGCCAAAAACAAGATCGGCCCGGAACTCAACGGCTTGGTCGGTGAAAAGCCTGGGGCAGTCGAGGGTTACAGTTTTTCGCCCGCCTTCCAGGAATGGGCAGCTGACAAGCCCGTGTGGAATGAAGCGCTGCTGACGGAATGGCTCGCCGACCCCCGCGCCGTCGTCAAAGGTACCAAGATGGCGTTTCCCGGGCTGAAAAAGCCGGAAGACCTCGCCAACGT
>NZ_JAZHLJ010000128.1:0-6812 GCF_036549495.1 Aurantimonas sp. C2-5-R2 | reverse complement strand
GGAGATCCTCTCAGTCAAGAATGTCCATGGCCGCCCCCCATCCGCTCCGACCCTAGATCTAGTGGGTATGGGCGTCAAGCGGATAGGCACGCTTTAATGGAGATCTTCGCGACATGACGTATCGGCACGCCTTTACGGCCATGATCCGGAAACGCTTTGTGTTTTCGCGCGACCAATCCGGCGCGACGGCTGTGGAATTCGCCATGGTCGCCGCGCCATTCTTCATGCTGATGTTCGCGATTATCGAGACCTTTGCGATTTCCGCGGCCGGCATGTTGCTCGACACCGCGGTCGACGGCGTCGCGCGACAGGTCCTGACCGGTCAGATCCAGCAATCGGATATCGACGAGAAGGTGTTCCGCACCAAGATCTGCGACAAGGTCGACTTCATGCTGTCTTGCGACAAGCTCAAGATCGACCTTCGTACATTCCCCACATTCGGTGACATCCCGACCGACGTTCCCCTGCGGCTGAAAAATGTCGACGACACGAATTTCTGTTTCGATCCGGGCAGCGCCAACTCGATCACCGTGCTGCGCGCGTTCTACGAATGGCCGTGGATCGCGTCGTTTCTTCACGAAATCGCGTCCGACACCAACGGCAACGATATCCTCTTTTCGATCACTGCTTTCATGAACGAACCCTTCGGCGAATTGAAGAGCAGCAAATCCAACTGCTCCTGAGGAAATGATGCGGACGAATCCATCCAGCATATGCCCCCGGGCAACGACCCTGTTCAGCCGCTTCGCGCGTGAGCGCAGCGGCATGGCTGCCGTCGAATTCGCCTTGATCCTTCCGGTGATGTTGTTGCTGTACCTCGGCGGCTTCGAGGCATCGAAGGCACTTGAGGCCAGTCGCAAGGTCGAGACGACGGCGGAGACGGTCGGCAATCTCGTGGCGCGCAACCGGATGATGAACCCGACCGCGATGGGCAATATCTTCAGTATTTCGAGCGCCGTGATGGCTCCGTTTTCACCCGACGCCCTGAAGATCGTCGTGACCGCTGTTCAAGTCGACGACAAGGGCCAGGGCACGGTCGACTGGTCGCAGGCGAACTCGGGCAGCGGGCTGGCGGCCGGCGCGTCCTACCCGGTAGCGCCGGAGCTGTTTTTCGGTACGGCGAGTTATCTGATCGTTGCGGATGTCTCCTATGCCTACGCACCCCTCCTCGATTACACCAATTCCTTTTCCAACATAACATTCAGCAAGGCTTACACTTTTAGACCCCGCCTAAGTAAATCCGTGAAATGGGAAAATTGAATATATTTAGTTTATGAAAACTTGAATACCTCTGACGATACTGACGTTTTCTGATCGAATAAATACGACAGGAAGTACGATGCGGACGCGATTCACTTCTCTTGCCCTGTGGTCGGACCGTCGTGGCAACGTTGCGATGATGTTCGGGCTGACGCTGCCGATCCTGGCCGCTACAATGGCGGCAGCCGTCGATCTCAGCACGATTTACGGCGCCGAACGCAATTTGCAGCAGTCGGCTGACACCGCGGCTTTGGCCGCCGCCAAGGAATACGCCCAATCGGAGGATCCAGGCTTCCTGGCCAAGGTTGCCGAAGGCTATTTCTTCCACAATGCGGGCGAAGATTCGCGCGGCTACACCCAGTTCAGCTACGACGGGGTTCAACTGGTCGGCGGCGACAGGGTTCTGAAGGTCTCGGCGACGCGGCAGCAGCCTACCTGGTTCGGCGATCTTCTAGCATTCGTGACGAACGAAAAGGTCGACTGGCGCAATTTCCCGATTGCCAGTACGAGCGAGGTCGTCCTGGAGAACCTGTCGATCGAGATGGCGCTGGTGCTCGACAATTCGGGATCGATGGGCTCGAGCGTCGGCGGAGCCAAGAAGATCGACACCCTCAAGAGCGCCGCGAAGGACCTCACCGCCGCATTGATGAAGGTGAACGCCACCGCATTTGGCAAGCCGCCGGTGATGATGGGTGTGGTGCCGTTTTCCGGTTCGGTCAACGTCGGCCCGGCCAATATCAACGCGCCGTGGATGGACCGGTTTGGCGAATCTCCGATTCATCACGAGAACTTCGACTGGGCAAGCTGGACCGAGGCGAAGAACGGCAAGTCCGGCGCACCGCTCGCGGAGAAGGTCGGCCTGCAGTGGCGTCGAAAATCGGACGGCCAAGTGCTGACCCGCCAGTGGCTGTTCGAGAACGCGCGGGAACTTGTCAAGGAGAAGGGCAAATACGTCCCCGGCCCCAAGCGTTTCCCCGAGGGATGGGAAGGATGCGTCGAGTCGCGTCCGGAGGGCTTGGCTGTGACCGACGACGCGCCGCTCGCGGGCGCCAGCCTGTTCGTTCCCATGTTCGCGCCGGACGAATACGACTGGTGGGGCTTTACGGGTTGGAAGAACGACTACCTGGCGGACGACAGCGACGGGAAGTCCGCCGGCGCGGCGCAATCTGTTGCCTGGCAACGCGATATGAACAAATATCTGGAATCCACCGCTCCCACGCGTGGAGGAGGGAGTGGACGCGGTCCGAATCTGGGCTGCAGCACGACTCCCATCACGCCGTTGAGCGCGGATCAGTCCACTGTCGATGCCGCGCTCGACAAGATGCAGCCGACCGAGATGACCAATATCCCGGAGGGCATCGCCTGGGGTTGGCGCGTGCTGTCGCCGGGCGCGCCCTTCACCGAGGGTCGAGCGAAGGACGCCAAGGACAACCTCAAGGTCCTCGTGGTGATGACGGACGGCGAAAACACCTATGGGGGCGCTTCCAACGCCAACAGATCCCGCTGGGGCGCCTATGGCTACGGGGAAGTCTGGAGCAGTGGATCGCCTCAGCCCGGACGGATGTTCGACGCCACCACACGAACGATCAAGAAGGCCGATGACAGCCGCTATGTCGAGGCCATGAACGAGATGACCGAAAAGGTCTGCGCCAACGCCAAGAATGACGGGCGCCGGCCGGACGGAACCGACGGCGTCGTGATTTTCACCATCGCCTTCGACGTACAGGACGGCAGCAAGGTGAAGACGCTTCTGGAAGGCTGCGCCTCCTATGGCCTGAAAGATCCGACCACCAAGCTCTATTACGACGCGCAGAACAAGGAGCAGCTGGTTGCCGCCTTCGGGGCGATCACGGATGAGGTTTCGAGCCTGCGCCTCTCGCGCTGAGCGTCGACACGTCGCGATATTGATCGGCCGGAGGGACAACCTTCCTCGCCGACTGGAAGAAGACCCGCCAGACGATTGCATAGGTGGAGGCGCCCGGCGTCTCCTGGCGCCGCGTCATCTTGGTCGGCGGTTTTCCCGCCACCAGATGGTCAGGCCGCTGGCGATCAGGATCGCCGCGCCGATGACGAGGTTCGGCCTTAACGGATCGCCGATCAGCACCACGCTGTAGATGCCGGCAAACAGAACCTGGGCGTAAAGGAACGGCGTCAGCGTCGACGCGGAGGCGTAGGCGAAGCCCTGAACAAGGCAGAAATGCCCAAGCGCGCCGAGCGCGCCGATCCCGAGCATGAGAGCGAATTCCGTCGTCGAGGGCGTTTCCCAGACGATCAGAACGGCGAAACTCAGAACGACCGCCCCAACCGCCGTGGTGTGAAAAAGCGTCGCCGCGTTCTCTTCTGGCCCGGACAGAGCGCGGGTCAGCAAATAATAGAGCGAGACGATCACGGCGGCCCCAAGCGGCAGCAGCAGATAGGGATCAGTATCGGCAAAGCCCGGACGGACGATCAACAGGACGCCGCCAAAACCGGCTAGCACCGCCGCGATCCGCGGAAGGCCGATCCTTTCTCCCAGGAAAACAACCGATAGCACCGTCACAAGCACCGGCGCGAAGAACATCACGGCGGTGGCGTCAGCCAGCGGCACCTTGGAGAGCCCGAAATACATTGTGATGGTGGCGCCGAGCAGCGCCCCGCCGCGCGCCAGTTGCAACAGCGGGCGCCGGGTTTTCAGAAAGGTCGTCCCCCGGGTCTTGGCCAGCCACGCGGTCATCAGCACGGCGTGGAAGAAGTAGCGTGCCCAGACGACCTCCAGCACCGGCAACCGCCCGGTCAGGTACTTCGCTCCCGTATCCATGGTGGCGAGCGCAAGGCCGGACAGAATGGTGAGGATGATACCGGCAAGAACGCCGCTCGGCTTGCGCATGAATCGCTCGGCAGGAGAATAAGCCAGTCTCCCATAGTTTCACCCATGGCGCCCTGAAAAGCGAGAGCGGAAGAAGCGGAGAGGAAAGTTCCCGTGCCGAAGCCACGCGGTCGGCTTGAATATACACCTTTAACGTGTATTATTTTCATCTCCTCAATCATGAGGAGATGCACTCCGGACGGAGAGTGGAACATGGGAAACTATGTAGAAGGCGATAGCCTGTCGCAGGGCAAGAACCTGACTCCCGACGAACGGAAGGCGCATCGCGGTGGCCTCGAGCGTTTCCACAAGGGGCTCGAAAAACTGCACAAGGCGGAAGCGGAACTGGCCCGCGTGCGCGCCGATCTTGCCCGCTCCGGCGCCGATCTGAGCGTGAATGACTCGCTGCACTGGTAGGCGGCGAAGACGCCTCCACACCGGCTGGACCACAACCATACGATGTGAATCGATCCTTTGCGATCACCAGGAAATCTATCCGCAGAAGGAATGGCGATATGACCGGAAACGCGACAAGCTCATTCGAAAGCATGTCCCCTGAACAGCAGAAAGCCCATCTCGGCGGGCTGGAAAAATTCCACACGGGGCTGGAGAAGCTGCACATGGCGGAGGCGGAACTTGCGCGCGTGCGCGCTGATCTGGCCCGCTCCGGCATCGACTTGACGGCCCCCGATTCACTGCACTGGTAGCAGTGGGGGTGGATGGCGAGATGCTTCAGGTCCTCTCGTCCGGTGCGCCCCGGGTCCGAAGCGAGAAGGTTACCGCGGACGACCCCGCCGTCTGCCATGCCATCGGCTCCGCCACGCGACCGATTGCTGAAGCCTACGCAAAGGCGACGGGGCGGATTCTTCGCCGCCTTTCATCGTCGGCCCCGCGCCGTTTTGACGACGGCGACGTGATCGTCGCGCTCGCAGACGATCTGACCGACGATATCGTGGACGCGGCGACAGCACCGGGAGCCGGCTCATTGGCCGGCTTCCTGGTCGGCCGCACCTTGGAGGAACTGAGCGCAAAGGCGGTCGCGAGCGCGACGGCGTTGCACAGGCCTTTGGGCGATGCGCCGTTTCGCCTCGACCTGTCCCCCCAGCTTCCCATCGGCATCGTCGAAACATCGGACTTCGCCCTGTGCGGTCGCGCGTCGGACAAGGCGCATTTGCGCCGGCTGCTCGGCCAGGGCGACAGTCTCGTCTCGGTGACCGGCCATGGCGATGGCATCGACGGCGATCTCGGGCCGCTCGTGCTGTGCCCGGTTGACGCGGCCTTCGCCGCCGAGGGCAGGCCCCGCATGCCGACCTGCCGGGTCTCCAATCATTGTCACCGTCTCCACGTCGCCGCTGAAACGGCGGCCTTCGCCGACGCGACCTTGCATCCCGCCGCCGTCAAGGCGCGGGCGATGATCTGGAACACCTGTGTCGGCTGGCCGTCCCGCGACGGCTTCATCGACCGGACCTATGGCGCCGGCTTGCGCCTCGCCGCCTCACCGGCGCTCGGCGCGCTGGTGACGACGGCCAGGATCGTCATCGCCTCACCGGTATCGATCGACCTTTTGGCCGGCGCGCTCTCGCGCGGCATGCCGATCGGGGAAGCGGTCGCTGCCCACAATCGCGCGCCCCAAGCCCTCGCATCCGGCCATCGGTTTGTGCTGTTCGGCGACCCCCTGCTGCGCATCGCGCCGAAGCCAGCATCGATCAACGGCACGGCAGCGTCCCCGCCACCGCGTCTTTCGCGGCTGCCTCACGCGCCTATCCCAGCCGACGCCCCGGACGGACCGGTGCTGGACGCCCTCGCCACGCTGGCATCGACGCGCAGCGATGAGGCCGCGCGCGCGGCGGCCTTCGCCTTTATGGCAGACGCCTTGGTCAAGGGCGCGCTCGAAGGCGTCTGGGTACGCGCGAGCAAAGCGTCGAAGCGCAGCAAGGTGCCCTGCCCCCATTGCGCGAGCCTTTCGACCCATCTCATGCTCGACGGATCGTCGAGCGTCGGGCAGCGACTCTTGACGATCTGCGGGCGCTGCGAGGTCGCCGCTGACACGCCGCCGGCGCCAGATTTCACAGCCCATCTCGACTCCGCCGCCGTCTGGCGGTTGCGGGGCGAGCGTCCCCTGGCGAGCAACTGGCTCGGATCGCTGGTCGTCCGGCGCTGCGAGCCCTTCGCGACGATCGTCGAGCCGTGGCCGGCCGATGCCGCGGGGCGCCCCCGCACGAGCGTCGATTGCGGCCGGTTCCAAGGCGCAGCACCGATGACGCTCGCCGCCATGTTCTACGCGCGGCGACAACTATCGATCTTCTCGCGCCCGCTGCCAGCGAAGCCCGAGGATGTGGCCTCATGACCAACCCGTCCGACCCGCCCGTGGCCGTGTTCGCCCCCTCCTATGCGCTGTCGCTTGCCAAGCTCGTCGGCTTCCTCGCCGTGGTCATAGCGCTCGTTTGGGTTATCGGCACGCGCGACGGGCCGTTGCTGTTCGCGGCGACGCTGGGACTCGGCCTGATCTTCGCGCATGGCCTGGAATTGCAGCACGAGGCGCTGCACGGAATTCTCCTGCGCGGCGAAACCGCCAACCGCCTTGCCGGATCGCTGCTCGGCGCGCCGATGCTTGCAAGCTTGCCTATCCGGTTGATTCCCACACCCACTAGATCTAGTGTTGGGCATGGATGTCCTGGCCCGTGAAGACCTGCCGTTCCCGCAGTCT
>NZ_JAZHLJ010000127.1:0-6994 GCF_036549495.1 Aurantimonas sp. C2-5-R2 | reverse complement strand
TCGATCGGGCTACGCCCTCACAAAGCCGGAGACCGACCGCTTATCGTAGTTGTCGCGGAACCGCTCAGGCTAGTCGCCGCTCGATACGTGATGCCGCGTCGATCGAAGAACCGCCAGGGCGTGCCGCCGCCGGCCTTAAGTCCACGCTCTTCGGCCAGCCGACGCCGCATCTCGTGGAGCGTGATGTCGTCGGTCTCGTCGACTAGGGCGAGCAGAAAGCCGGCCTCCGCCTCGATCCGGCCGGAGCGGCGATCGCCGCACATCGGCAAGGGATCGGTTCGCCCAGAGCGATCCTGAGACCGCCATCGAACCATCGTCGCGATTGCGATCCCAAACCGCTTCGCCGCCGCAGGCGTCGTCAGCCCGTCCCGCATCGCTTGGGCGGCGCCGGCGCGATCGGGCTGGATGAAGGCCTGGCGCAGGGCCGCTGCCGCCATGCTCTGCTGCGCCTTTGGGACATAGGACAAGGCGTTGCGCATCCAGTGGACGCGGCAGCGCTGCCAGGAGGCACTGAACACCCGGCGAATGGCCGCCTTCAGCCCTTCGTGAGCATCCGAGATCACGAGCTTCACGCCCGAAAGGCCGCGGCGCACAAGGCTTTTGAGGAAGGTCGACCAGAACGTCTCCGCCTCCGAGGGGCCAATGTGGAGGCCGACGATCTCGCGCTTGCCGTCAGTATTGACCGCCACGGCGATTATTGCGGCGACCGAGACGATGCGCCCGCCCTCGCGCTGCTTCAGGTAGGTCGCGTCCAGCCAGAGATAGGGCCAGTCGCCGGTGAGAGGGCGATCGAGAAAGCCACCGACGCGCTCGTCGATGTCCTTACACAGCTTCGACACCGTGCTCTTGCCGATCCCCGACAGTCCCATGGCCTGCACCAGATCGTCGACCCGCCGGGTGGAAACGCCACTGATCCAAGCCTCTTGGATGACGGCGACGAGCGCCTTCTCCGAGAGCTTCCTCGGCTCCAGGAACGGCGGGAAATAGCTGCCCTGCCGAAGCTTGGGGATACGAAGCTGCAAGGAACCGACCCGCGTGTCGAGCGAGCGGTCCCGGTAGCCGTTGCGATAGGTCGCCCGCTCAAGGGTGCGTTCATGACGCCCGGCGCCGATCATGCCCTCCACGTCGGCCTCCATGAGAAGCTGCATCACGCTCTCGGCAATCGTCCTCAGGAAATCGCCGTCTCCGGCTTTCGCCAGAAGCTCGGCAAGCGGTAGTCTGTCCTCGGTCATCGGGTGCTCCGGTCAGGTTGAAGTCTCGCAACTCCACCTTAACCGGCCAATCCGGTGGCCACTTCCGTCACACCATTCGTGGTCCGATTTTCCACCATCAGTGCGGACACTACCTTTCGAGTGCGTCGTTTTGGCAGGTTCATCGTCCACAAGGGCGAGAGGGAGCTCTTGAGGGCAGGTTGTGGTCGAAGCGACCCTGACCGAGCGTTGCTAATCCGCCGCATGGCGGCGAAGGCTTTGGTCAGAATCCTTCCCATCGCTTCACCCCGCAGCAGCCATCGACGGTGTGATGTGACACCAAACGACGTCCCGGATTGAAAGGCCGGATAGGTGTTGTCGTAGCGGGTCATGGCGGCGTGTCTCCCGTCGCTGCATTCACGAGTTTCAGTCTCCATCCTAAAAGATATATTGTCAATGTATCTTTTATAGCTTAGGAGAAAGGGGACGATAGGGACGTGTCCGGCTGGTCGGTCGGCGAAGTTGCCAATCAAATCCTACGGAGGTGCGCCATGAACATGATGGTAGGCAAAATCAGACCGACAGAGGTGGCCGGATCAGGCCAGGCGGCGGCCCTCATGGAGGGGCTTCGTCAGCCGCCCATATCTCTCGCCGGCCGCGACCTTGCGGAGATGCCCGTATCGACTTTGGCTGCAATCGTCGTCGCCAGTTTCCGCGCGAATGGCCATATCTGCAATGTGATGACGCACATTTCTGGCGCCCGGTGGGATCGCGTGGAGGAGGCGATCCGCGTTATTCTCGATCCCTGCGCCGGCAAGCGTCAAATGACGCCGCTCGCCGCGAATATCCTCGATCTTCTGTGCGCCGAGCACGGTGTCACGGGTCGGATCGTCAAGCCGTATTTCGAAGTGCTTCTGGGCCGGCTGCTGCCGGCTGATGTCGCGGCGCGGATGTGCGCCCATGTGGCATGCCTGTGCGGCGAGCAGTCGAGATGGCGTCATGCATGAGCAGGCTTTGTCCAATGAACGGGTTGTGGACGTTCGGGAGATCGGTGCCAGCGTTCGGCATACAGTCATATCTCAACTGTTCATTCATCTCGCGGCGGGCGAGACGCTGCAGCTCATCGTTGACCACGATCCGCGCCGGCTGAAGCTGCAACTCGAGGCTGGCTGCGACGGCGGCATTTGTTGGGACTATCTCGAAAAAGGACCCGACATCTGGCGCGTTCGTCTTGGTCGGAAAGCAAGCATATGAGCTTGGGTGAACCAGTGACTCCGGTTTGGAATCGGTTCCGCAGGGCATGCGGCGTTGGGACGTCTGCGCTGTCGGAGCCGTCGCCGGAGAGCATGCAGAACGAGCGGAGCACGGATTGGTGGGACCGCCCGGCTCGATCAGCTGGAGCGTATTCACATGGCCGCGAATGCGGGACTGGGGGCTGACATTAGCGTGATGGTTGCGGTGGCTGAAATGCTCGAGAGAGACAGATTTACGGAGACTAGGAGCGAGCGATGACGCAATCGACTGAAGGGCGGCTCTACATGTCAGCCAATGGAGTAAGGCGGCCAATTGGTCCGGACGATGCCCACATGCGTGTCTATCATGAGTCGATTATTCGTGCGGATTACGACCGGAGCCATCCGGACGATTCGTTCGAGGATCTAAAGCATCGCGCCCGATTCTCGAAAGAGGACCAGGGATTGCTGCGCGACTGGATGGCGATTGCCGCCGAGCGAGCGCTACAACAGCGGAAGGACTCTGCGCCTGAAATCAACCAGCTTTCGATTGCAGCGTTGGGCGGAAGATATGCTGCAGCCCAGATCAGGAAGCCCCAACGTACGGGATGCCGTGTTATGACGACAATCGGCGCAAGCGGGAGCGTCGGATCGCGGCGACGAAGTGAAATCGACAGGGGATTGGGTTCGGCAAGCCCGGCGACGACAAAGTAGAACGCCAATGGCATGGCGACGACGGGTATGACGGACGGCCATGGCGCGACGTTCCAGAGCGCCATGTAAGGCGCGTTTCTCACAGTGACGATGATCCAGACGAGCAGCGAGAGCGAGAGAACGGAATATGCCAGAAGGTATCTGCGGCGGCCGAGGAGCGCGACCAGTCGCCGGCGAACCAGCGGTGCTGGCGGTACGACGTGCGCTGTCAGAAAGAGAAGGATTGCAAGGACAAATTCGGCCATGGTCGGGGAAACGTCAGCGATGAGTGGACTTTAGAATAAGATTCATCTATTATCCATCATATGTCTGGTGCAGAGGAATTTCATGTATTCCGCGAACAACCGAGGCGAGGCGGGTTCTGAACGAGGCGCCGAGCGTGTGGTGCGCTCTTGGCGGCCCTTGCCAACCCATGCGCGCTGATCGCTGCGATGCCGCGTTGCCGACCAGGTAGAAACACATGCGTCTAACGACATTCTCCGACTATGCACTGCGCGTGCTGATGTATGCCGGATCGGCTGGCGATCGGCTGATTACCATCGAGGAGACTTCGAGGGTTTACGGGATTTCCCGCACGCACCTGATGAAGGTCGTCAATATCTTAACGAAGACGGGATATCTGAAGGGGGTTCGCGGGCGATCCGGCGGGTTCACGCTCGCCAGACGGCCCGAAAAGATAAATCTCGGGGCGGTCGTGCGGGCGACCGAACCGGATTTCGCCTTGGTCGAATGCTTCGCAACCGGCAATCGGTGCGTGATTACCGGCTGCTGCCGGCTGCCCAACGTCCTCAATGAAGCATTGACCTCGTTCGTCACCACATTCGATCGCTATACCCTCGCCGACATCATGTTGGCGGAACGCGATTTCAAGGTGTCGAATCCGTCGGTTGAGGAAACGCGCGGGCCCGATTTTGCGGCTGTCGGGATGCGCCGCTAACCGGGACAATGGGGCAGCTCGGGGGCAAGTTTGATACCGGCCTCCGCGGGCCGCAAAGCGAGGTGTCGCTCGCCTTAAAAAATATATATTATATATATCGTTTAAGGCATTAAATGAGGATGGGTATGACCCACGTTGTCTCTGACAATTGCATCAAGTGCAAGTTCACCGATTGTATTCGAACGATCGAGGACGCTGGAGAGCTGCGCCCCGTCATAGGCTGACGCGCTCGTCGCCGACCACCCGCGGATGAAGCCGAAGCGCCGATCGATCGCGATGTGATCCTTGTAACCAAAGGCCGGCACCACGATGTCGATATGCTGCGGCTTTCCCGGCGCCGCCGGCTTGGCCTTCGAGAACTTCACCGTCCAGCGGGCGTCGCGATCCTTCTGCCGCAGCTTGGCCGGATGATCCTTCCAGGCCTCGGGGATTTCGTCGGCCTTGGTCGCGGTCTTCTCGTCCTCGGTATTGCGCTGTTTCGGCGCCGCGACGATCGTGGCGGAGGTCCTCGGGCTTGACCCGGGGATCTGGCCGCCCATCGCCAGGTAGCCGGCCTTGTTCAAATGCTTGTCGAAACGGGCGAACAGGTTTTTGATCGCGCCGGCCTCGGCCCGATGCTCGCGGAACAGCCAGATCGTCTCTTATCTTGAGCTCGCCGAAGGGCGCGCCCGGCACCTTCTCCGCAATCCCGAGACCGAGGAAACGCATGAAGGACAGCCGATCCTGGATCTGGAACTCCGCCTGGTCGTCGGAAAGATTGTAGAGCGCCTGCAGGATAAGGACCTTGAACATCAGCACCGCGTCGTAGGGCGGCCTGCCGCCTTTCGCACCGTCCGAGCGCTTCAGCGCCTTCGACAGCGGTTTGCGAAACCTCCCACGGCAAGATCGCATTCAGCTTCTCCAACGGATCGCCAGCCTCGCTCAGCCGAACATACCGCTCGTCGACGTCCCAGAACCCCGGCTGTCCCCGCATGCCATCCTCCTGATCTCGGTCAGGACGATGGCATCACAAAACCAGACGAATGGGGAGGTTCTTCGAGGTGCCCAGCTTTTCATCAATTGCGTTCATGCATTGTCTTTCGGGAATGGACGGTCAACGCTTCGAACTCCTTACGGAGCTAATGATGGGATGTCTGACAGTGACGAGAGTATTGCAGGCGTGTTTTTCGTCCAGCCCTCATGTCGACACGGTTCCGTCAACGGCTCACCATGGGACCCGCCAACTTCCATGAGGGGTTCGGCCGCGGCCCGCCGTTCGGACGCAGAAATTGCCGTGGTTGCTATCAGTCGGAGGACGACGCAAGGCCAGCTACGNTGGGACCCGCCAACTTCCATGAGGGGTTCGGCCGCGGCCCGCCGTTCGGACGCAGAAATTGCCGTGGTTGCTATCAGTCGGAGGACGACGCAAGGCCAGCTACGATGTCATGCGCTCGCCTCGAATCGCGGGAACAGCACGTTGTTCTCAAGGTGGATATGTTCCATCAGATCATCCTTGAGTTGCGCCGCTCCGGCGTAAAGCGCCTGCCACGACCGGCAGGCACCGCCCGGCAAGGTATAGTCGTCGGTTATCTGCGCCACCTGCTCCAGAAAGGCGCCGTGAGCATCGTGATCGTGGCGCATCTCGGCGATCGGCGCATCCAATTGTCCCGTGGTCTGTCTACGCATGGCTGGAAACAGGATCAATTCCTCCTTCTTCATGTGCACTTCCAATTCGCCCATGATCTGTTGCAAGGCGTCGGCCAGCCCTTCCGGCGCGTTCGGGTGGGCGGCATGGACCGCCTCGACCTTGCGCGACAGTTCGATCAATTCGGGAATCTGGCGTCGGTGGCCCTCATGATAGCGGGTCTGGATGTGATCGATCAGCGCGGTGGTTTCCTGCGGCGCCTGCGGTGCGGCTGCGGGGTCGAGGGCCTGCAGCGCTGTTTCCAGCTCGATAATGTTGAGCTTGCGCTGGTACGCCGCCTCGGTCAGCGACACGTCGCCGTGGCAGCAGAAATCGATTCCAAATCGGCGGAAGACACCGGTGGCTCCCGGAAGTTGTGCAGCGATCTCGCCGACATTCTGGTCGTGCAGGGGCAGGGTGGTCTCGGTCATGTTCTTCTCCTTGCGTGGATGACCTGATTGAGTTGGAAGGTGTGCGGGAGTGGGACCCTGTGGCGTTGGTGCCCTGCTTTTCGATTCGGTCGACCTGACGTGAGCTCACTCCGCCGGTTCGGCCGAGAACGTTGCGTTGGTGTAGACGGCAAGCGGCCCGCCATTCCGGGCGGCGAGCGAACGGAGAAACCGCCAGATGAAGAGCAGCGTCACCAGCAACAACCCCGGATAGCCGATGCCGGCCATCAGGTACGGGAAGAACGGGCTGCCGGGCGGACACCAGAGAGGTATCGCGAGGAAAGCCGTCTCCGGGAGGAGGTCAACGTGGTCCTTCAGCTGACGACACATCACATCGCGAATAAAGGCATTCGCGATGCATCTTTGATGATGCTATTGCCGACGCGGCTTAAAAGCAATACGCATAATGCATCTTTGGGGGAGTTTCGTGCGCCTCATCATGTACACCAATTGCGCCCTGCGCCGGCTCTTGTACCTGGCGCTGAAGCCCGACAGGCTGGCGACCATCCAAGAGGGCGCCGAGGGCTACGGCATCGCCCGCAACCACCTGATGAAAATCGCCCACGAACTGGGCCGCGGCGGCTTTGTCGAGGCCGTCAGGGGGCGAGGCGGCGGACTCCGTCTCAAGGGGAAAGCGTCGGACATCAATGTCGGGGGCACGACCGCCGATCTGGTGGCGCCCAGCATCCCGCTCAGGGAGACCCTTGGCATCTCCTTAACGTCCGAGGGCATCGCGACCGAGAGACTTGCGCGAAATTGATAACGCTGATCACCCGCCGCTAAATCAAGTCCGCCTAAAGGTCTTTCGA
>NZ_JAZHLJ010000126.1:0-7081 GCF_036549495.1 Aurantimonas sp. C2-5-R2 | reverse complement strand
CGCAGAGCCCAGACCGACGACCAAAATCAGGCGTCAGAGACAGGGCAGTTGCTAGATATGGTGGCACCTGGGACAACGGGATAAGCCTCCCCAAAACTGCTGTTCCCAGTTGGTTTCGTGGCCGTCGAGGTATTTCGACTTTCCCAACGCCTTCCCCAGCCGATTGATCATGGCCGAAAATTCCGGGTCGTTTCTTCCGACAACCCAAATGCGCCCAAGCGTATAGGTTAGGATTGCGTGAAACAGCGTGATGCGCGTTGCCTTCTGAGGATCATAGGCGCGGGGGGCGAAACGGACATACATCGTTTCCGGCTCACTCGGATCAGGTTGCCCCAAGAGGTGCGCTTGCCATTGCGCAAGGTGAGACGTGTAGTGCGCGTAAGGCTGAATAGCCCGCGTGAGATGCGCCATGTAGTCGGACCAAGATTCAGTCCAAATGCCGGAGCCGTAGGACGGCCAAACGTTGGCGCTAAGCCAACGGCGCAATTCTCCGGGGCTGATCTTGTCCCGATCCCATTTCAGAAGAACGTGGGCCGCATCCGGGTGCGTCGATAGACCTAGCTCGACCACGGAAATCGCTTCCAAGCATTGGCGCGTGAGTGCGAGGGCGTTGGCGTGCATCCCTTCGCGGTTCGCCTGATTTGCGAGCGACAGGGAGTCGAGGATAAACCAGTGCGCTTGTATCGGCAGGAACTTCACCTGAATCGGTAAATTGGGTTCTTGCACAGAATCGGCAATGCGCTTCATCGTTTCCGATGTCGCCCGATCCGTCATCTTGAACCACTCCGGGACCGGACGGTTATTCATGCTTCTTCCTTACCGATTCAGCCACGCGGACTTTACCACAGCCGGGGCTTTCTTGGGCATGGTTGCGCTGGCGACTTCCTCTTCGCGCCGATCCAGATTGGCCGTGACCAGATTGCGGACGGCCATGCCATAAATGACGCAATCGAGTGACTCCGCGCGACGGCCGGGAATCCGCTCCCAGAGGCGCGCCGGCGCGCCTCGTATGTAGCGCACGATCAACCGCTCGCTCGCCAGTTCCTCATAGAAACGTCCCTCAAGGCGGTCGGAAAAGCGAACCGTGCGGCCGCGCGTCAAGCGGCTGGCAAGTTGCCCCTTCAAGCCGTCCACGCCGACGATGAAAAGCTTCGTGCCTTTGGTGTCGGAAGCGCGGATCGCGGGGCGGTTTCCGGTCGCCCCCTTCAATGCGTATATACGCCTCGCCATGCGAGCCCGACAGTAGCCGACAACCCGGTCCATGGTCTCACCGTCGCCCGCGTCGACTCCGGCCGCGTCCACGCGCAGGATACCGCCCTTCGGGTGCTTCCAAACGGTGCGCAAGGCGTCGTCGAGTTCGGACCACACGTCGTCGCCGGCCGGGTCGCCGTAAATGACACTTTGCCCCAGCACGAAAATCTCATCTCGCGACCAGCCGAGGAAGACGATTTCTAGCCGGTCCCGCTGCACGTCCACGCCCGCTGTGATGACCAGCACGTCCGGCGGAATGGCGTCGAGCCCGAACGACTCCGCACGGGCGGCGAGCGCGGCTTCGTCGATCTCTTCGGCCGCCTCGCGCCAGCCTTGGGCGAGGATGGTGTTGACGAAGACCTGAAGCGTGTCGGGGCTCTTCTTCGCCTCGACGAACTCGGCCGCCAGCTTGCCCCAAGAGGCGTTTGCCAGCGTCGAGACCAGCGCGTTGAGGCGGAAACCGGCATGGCCGACGACATGCGGGGCGGTCGCCCGCCAGCGGCCGTTCTCGACCATGCCCGCCTTATGGCGCTCTTGGACCAGTGCCTCGCAATGAGGGCAGCGGAAGGCGGCCGTCTCCGGCTCGCCCGGTTGCCATTCGATATGAGACCATTGAAGTTCCCCGAACGCGCCGCATTCCGGGCATGGCACCTCGAAGATGCGCATGTCCGACCGCGCGTAAGATCGCAAGACATTCGATGTCTCTTCCATGATCGGAGTTGATCCAAGGATGATCTTGCGGTTGGCGAAGGACAGCGTGCGACGCTCGGCAAGCGTGATTGGCGAGCCTTCCGCGCCCGCCTCCATTGCGTCTGCTTCATCAATAAGGAGCACGCGAACGTTGTGCCGCCGAAGGTTGCGGGGCGATTTCGCCGCGACGATCTTCAGCGACCCGCCAGCGAAGCGCCGCGAGAGTAGCGTATTGCGGCCGGTCTCGTCGGATTCGGCGGACAAGAGGCCCCGGAGCGCCGGAGTCGCGTCGAAGATCGGTTCAAGATCGCTGACCACGTAATCGCGGGCATCCGCCTCTGTCGGCAACAGCGCCAGGATCGGCGACGGTTCATTGGCGACATAGGAGGCGAGCGCGCCGGTCAGAAGCGTGGTGAAGCCGACGCGGACCGGCTTTACCAACGTCACCCGTTCCAACTCCGGATCGGAGATGGCGTCCGCGATCTCGCGTTGATACGGCCACAGTGTCACGCGGCCGGGCAGCGCCGACACACCTTCGGGCAGGCGCATATGCGTCTCGATCCATTCGGACAGGTGCAGGCGGGGCGGGGGGACCAGCGCCCGGAGTGCGCGACGGCGGGTCTCGATGACGGCGCTATTCATTGGCGATCTCCGCAAGGGCGTCGCGGATTTCGCGATCGATTGTGGTGATGTCGTGCGTGGTCAGGTGGCCGAGTCGTTGCTGGAGTCGGCTCGGCAACGCCAACAGGCCGGAGCGCACGTCCCGGAGGATGGCGGACCACTCGCGCTCGACTTCCACCGCCGGAATTAGCTCACGGCGGGCGATGGCGTTGGCGGTTTCCAGCTTCTCCGCTTGCGCTTCAGCGGCGCGGGTCTTCGCCTCCGTCCAGGCGGGATTCGAAGTGCCACGGCCCACGGGGTTTTTGCGGACGTAGGAGCAATACGCCCGCACGGCAGCGCGGCGTTCGAAGCGTCCAGCGCTCACACGGGGAATGTGACCGGCGCGGGCGAGCCCCAGCACACGGTTGACGGACAGGTCGAGAAGGTCCGCCAATTCGTCCGTGGTGATTGGTTGCTTACCCACAGCACGGGGGTCGCCTACCAGTTTGGCGATGTCAGCTTCCACGGTCATTTTAGGATTCCAAATTCCAAATTTTCCTCACAGATCGAAAAGCCGGGGCTCCGCGCTCCCCCCGACGGCCGCCACCGGGGAAGGACCCGTTCCCTCCCAGCATGGGGGTGGTCCGGGTGGTCCGCACGGCGGACCAACTGACCGGCTTCGCAAGCCATTGATTTCATTGGCTGGTCCGACTGACCCAACTGGACCGACTGATTTCGTGCAATTCCCCTAGGAACTGCACGAGTCGCGCCGTAACGATCAGTCGTCATGGTCGATTGCCATAGAACTGTAAAATCAGTTGGACTGTTTGGACCATCTGGACCAGAAGGATTAACCAACGGATTTCGCTGACAAATCCCGGTCCAACTGAAGCCGCCCTCTTCACCTGTCGATTGGACCAGTTGGATCATTCGTCATCCCCCCAATCGACGGGCGCGCCCAGCCACTCGACGAACTCGGCACGGCACTGGTCCAAGGGCGGGAAGACGTAGAAGCGCGGGCGCTGTCCGCCTTCAGCTCGGGGGCGAGTTTCGCTCAAGCTGGGAAGCATCTTCCGCAACTCCCTGCCGAACTGTGTCGAGTTCACCGCGTCGCCCTGGTGGCGGTTTTCCCGGATGAAGGATTCGTATCGGCCCCGAATGTAGTCGCGGTTCGCCGTGACGGTCTCTTCCCAATCATCGAAGTCGCCGATGTCGCCCTTGTGCAGGAACTCGAACCACCAGCGCTCGACGCCGCGAAGGGTGTTGATTTTCTGGTCGCGAAGAGCGCTGGTCTGCGGCACGTCGCGAACGTTGAAGTCGGACAGGTCCACGTCGAGCAAATGGGCCAGGAATCCGGCCGGGCCGTCACCTTCGATCTCGGCATAGAGCGCCGTGAAATAGTCGTCGTCGCGGATGCGGGAGTCGCTCACGTCGAACACGGCATAGCGCCGCTCATCATTCGACGCCGGGACGGCCCATGCTTCGTTCGTGGTCATGATCAGGCGAAGGAAGGAATCGACCGTCACCGTGTCGATACCCTTCCGCTCAATCGGAAGCGTCTCCGACGTGATCAGCGATTGCAGCGTCCCTTTTTTGTCGTGCGCACCGGACCAGAACGCCTCTTCCACATGGCCCAGGATCGCCGTGGCGAACGGCGCGTTGAAACGTTGGGTGAGCGCGTCCGCGCGGTTGACGTGCGCGACGTGCCGCTTGCCGACGATCCGCCGGAGCGCGACCGCCAGGGTGTCTTTGCCAGCGCCCTTGCCGCCCTTGAAGACCAGCGCCACGCCGGGCTTGCGGCCGGCATTTTGCACCATGTCCGCCAGCCATCCGATGATATAGCGGGCATGGGCACGATCGCCGTTGGCGAGCACGTCGCGGATATGGGCGAGGATCAGGTCGCAAGAAGCGTCCGGGTCCGGCTCGACGGCCCAGCCCGTCCACAGATTGAGCGCCGTGCGCGATGCGCGGCCGGTCGGGTCGAAAACGATTTCGGAGAACTGGCGACGGCGCGGGTCGCGAAGCCAATGGCGCGACGCCGGTTCCATCCGCTTGCCGTCGGGCGTCGGCACAAGGTCGTTGGCGAAGAGCGTGTGCAAGTCGTCGACTCCCCCAAGGTGGAAGCCGTCACGATGGAACTCGACGACCAGCGTGCGCCCGGCATGGCGGGCGAGCGCGAACCGCTCATTGACGCGCGTCGTGATCGCATCGGCCGGAGGCGTGCCGACCAGATCGTCAATGTCCGCCATCACGTCCGGGTCGTCGAAACGGGGAGACGGCGCGCGTTCCCATGCGCGATCAATCGCCCGCTCGCCTTCCTTCGCCACATGGGCGGCCGCGTCCGGCTCTTCCTCGATAGCGGCGATGAAGTCTTCCTTCGTGCCGCCGCTCAACTTGATCTTCCGGGCGAGGCGGTAAAGGACGCCGCTGCCCGACTCGTCCTGCTTCCGTCCGGCGAAGGCCGGACCGGCGACATGAACCAGCCAGCGAATGTCGTCGAGCCCGACAACGCGGAGATGCCGCACGCCGACAAGATCGTCCAGCGCCTCGGCCGTGACGGCGTAGTAGCGGCCGCCAAGATCGAGCGCCATCTCGCAATGCTCGCCCTTGTTGAAGGCGATGCGGTGTTTCGGCCCCATCGACTCCCGGTCCGCGTCGCGCACGAGGAAGAAGAGCTTGACGCCTTTGCCGCTGGGGCTGATCTCGGCATATGTGCTGAAAAGATAGACGACCTCTTCGGCCCAGCCTGCCAGCGCGTCGCCGTCAAGACAGGAGTCGAGGTCCACGCCGCAAAGGTGGAAGCCGTTGCCAAGATCGCCCAGCATGACGCCGATGCTGCCCTTGATCTTGGACGCGTAGCGCATGGCGGCCGCGCGCGTCGCCCATGTCGACGGGTCATCGGACTTCGCCCGGCGGCCGGTCGCGGGGCTGTAGGGAACCTTGGTCGGCTTTCCTTCGCGAAGCTCCGTTTTCCACGAAACCCACTGCCGTTCATCGTTCAAATCGTCGAGCGTCCGAACGTGCAAATGCGTTGTATTTGCTGAAGAATTTTGGTAAGCATGGGCGGTCATTGCGGTGCTCCGTGATGGTGCTTCATGGGAGTTCATCTCCTCTGTTGCATTTGCCCCTGTAAGGCTCGGCTATAGCGCCGCTCCGGTTCGTCCCCGGAGCGGCGTTTCTCGTTGTGGAATTGTGGGCTGTGAGGAATTTGCTGCGCATCTTGCTGCACAAATTGCAGCGCGAACAGGTGCTAAGTAATTGAAATATATAGACTACTGAAACTGTCTGGCGGACTCTCTCTCCGCCACAATCCGCATAAGTCATTGACGCGGATANGCTGCGCATCTTGCTGCACAAATTGCAGCGCGAACAGGTGCTAAGTAATTGAAATATATAGACTACTGAAACTGTCTGGCGGACTCTCTCTCCGCCACAATCCGCATAAGTCATTGACGCGGATAGAGTATTTCAGCCATCGCCGTTGGTAGCCGTAGACCCTGGTACAGAAACCTGGTCCAGACGGTTGATCATGCCCCGTTCGTTAAAGCGCGTCACGCGACGCGGCGATGTGTTCTATTTCCGTATGGCGGTGCCGGCTCGTCTGCGCTCGATCATCAAGCAATGGGAGATTAAGGTTTCTCTTCGAACATCGGACCCCCTAACGGCGAAGGTTCGTGGCCGGTGGCTGTCGAACGCCATGGACGTCTACTTCGAGGACCTTACGCATATGCCGGCACCATCGTTCGAAACCGTGCAGAGCGCTCTACGGGATCACTTCCAGACATGCCTGAACAAGGCGCTGGAGCACGCGCATTTGCTCCCGACGGACCCGCTGATCGACCTGACGAGGGAGCGCCAGCTTTTAGCCGATGACGAAAAAGCCCAGCGCCAGCGCCTAGCCAGGCAGGAGTTTAATGACACCATCAGATCGGCCGCCGAGGATGTGCTGACGGCTGCGAGGCTGAGGGGGACGGTCGATAGCGACGCGACCAAACTTGCCCTCAACGGCGTGCTTCGAGCCCACATCGAGAACGTCCGCATCCTCCGTGCGATGTTGGAGGGTGACTACCCTGCCACGGCCCCACGAGACCCCATGTTTGCCGGCATGGCCCCGACTGGTCTTCCGCCCTTACCGGGAGAGCCGGCGGAATATGATCCACATGCCTTGACCTTGTCGACGGCAACCGAGCGATACTGTCATCAGCACGCGGGCAAGACATGGGTGCCGAAGACGGCGGCTGATCAGCTACGAGTGTGCTCGATCGCCGTCGGCATCATCGGGGGCGAGAAGCTGGTTCGTGCCCTTGATACGGCCGACGTAATTTCCCTTCGTGACGCCCTGCAACGCCTGCCTTCAAACTACACGAAGCTGGCCGCGACCAAGGGACTGACGGTCCTGGAAGCCACTTCCTCTGGTGGCCCGGTCATCTCGCCGAAGACGCAGGACAAATCCCTCCGTGCCAATGACGATGAGACATCGACCACCCGGGAATTTACCCTTGAGGGCGCAGGTAACGTATCGACATGGTAATGCCCCAGA
>NZ_JAZHLJ010000125.1:0-7125 GCF_036549495.1 Aurantimonas sp. C2-5-R2 | reverse complement strand
TCCTCAGTGGAATCGGCACCCCGAGCCTAACGGCTCGAGGCGGGCAACGCCGCCCACTTCAGAGTTTCAACAGAGACCGGGACATTCCCGTCGGCTGTGGCCCAAGCGCGTAGGTTGCCTCCTTTGACCTCTCTGGTAATCGCACTTCGCGGCAGAATGGAATAGCCCAGCTGATGTGCCACGAGTTCCTTGATGCTGGCGTAGGAGTCGATGTCCATGACAGGCTCAAGGGTAAGCCCATTGCTGGCAGCCACTTCGTCTATTAGGCTGCGAAGGCCATGGCCGATGCTGGGGAGAATGAGAGGAAGCCGGCAGATCTCTGAGAGGGAAATTCGGCTTTCGGGGAGCAGATGGCTAAAAGTTTCATCGGAGACGGGGCCGATCAGGCACAACTCTTCGGAGAGGACCCCGTAGGATTTGAGACCGCGGTCATCCAGCGGAATGTAGAGCAAAGCGAGGTCGACTCGCCGGTCACGAAGCCATTCGAGCACGAAGCCGCTCATCGCCTCCGTCACGCGCAGTCGGACTTTCGGATAAAGACGACGCATCTCCAGAATCAACGGCACTGAAAGAATCTGGCTGATACTTCCTGGAAGTCCGAGACGCACCTCGCCTGAAGGCTCGCTTTCATGCTCCTGAATCTCCTGACGCGCGGTTTCGAACTGCGCCACGATTGAGCGCGCCTGTTTCAAGAGGATCGAACCAGTCTCGGTTGGCTTCACGCCCTGCGGCGTGCGCAGGAGGAGTTCAGTATCGAGATCGGCTTCCATATTGCGAACATGCAGGCTGAGAGCTGGCTGGGCGATTCGCAAAGAGAGCGCAGCTTTAGAAAAGGATCCTTCCTCGACAATCGCGATAAAATACCGAAGTTGCCGTAGGTCCACTTCCAGCCACCTTTTATCCGGTGTTCGCTTCGAGGCAAGCGTGCGGGACGGTACAGTGTGTGCGGCCAGGCCGGAAGGCGGGCTAGTTCTGAATATGCAGACGGCAAGATGAATGTCCGAATCTTACGCTGCGCCTAGCGACATCCGGTTGCTAAACCTCCAACACGAACTCAGTTCTGATTGCTTCTGTATCTTGGCCCAACCTCGGCACGGGTCCGAGCTCCGGCACATGGCCGTCCACCAGGAAACCGGGCGCGAGCATACGCACCGGCCCCGTGGGCGTGTCGACCTCGACGTATCGGTTCTGCGGATGGCTGGCGACGTCCTCCAGCGTGGAAAGGCGGCCATAGGCGATGCCCGCCGCCTCCAGCAGCGCCGCCATCGCGTCGCGGTCCTGGCGGCGGAACTCGACGACCAGCATCTCCTCCAGCGCCGGCCGGTTGGCGACGCGGGCATTGTTGCTGCCAAACCGCAGATCGCTTGCCATCTCCGACCGCTCCAGCACGTGCGCGCAGAGCTTCGCCCATTCGCGCTCGTTCTGGATGGAGAAGAGGATGGCCTTGCCGTCAGCGCACTCATAGACGCCGTAGGGGGCGATGGTGGGATGGCTGAGCCCGGCGCGCGGCGGCACCTTGCCCCCATAGGCATATTGCAGATACGGCACGTTCATCCAGTCTGACAGCGCGTGAAACAGCGACAAGGAAATGTGTCGTCCCTCCCCCGTCCGCTCACGCGCGAATAACGCCTGCATGACAGCGGAGAGCGCCGTCATGCCCGCCGCAATGTCGCAGACCGAGACGCCGACGCGCGCCGGCCCGTGCTCGTTGCCGGTGACCGACGACAGCCCGCTCTCGGCCTGCACCAGGAGGTCGTAGGCCTTGAGGTGCGCGAAAGGCCCGTCGTCGCCATAGCCGGAGATCGAGCAGGTGATCAGCCGCGGATGCTCCCGGCGCAGCCGCTCGATGCCGAAGCCGAGGCGTTCGATCGCGCCGGGAACGAGGTTCTGGATGAAGACGTCGGCTTCGGCGATCAATTGGCCGAGCAACTCGCGGTCTGCCGCCTCCTTCAGATCGAGGCGCACCGACTCCTTGCCGCGGTTCAGCCAGACGAAATACGCGCTCTCACCATGCACGAGGCTGTCGTAGCCTCTAGCGAAATCGCCCTCCGGCCGCTCAATCTTGATGACGCGCGCGCCGGCATCCGCCAGCCGCCCCGACACATAAGGCGCGGCCACAGCCTGCTCGACTGACACGACGAGGATTCCGGAAAGATCTTTCACACTACCTCCTGCCTTGCTTCGTCCTTTGGGAGCACCGTTGCGGGACGCGTCTCCTATCGGCAGCGAAAACACAAGCACAACGATTCAATAAATATCGTACGCAGTAAAATATTAATTCGTAGAGCAACGAAATGTCTGCCGACATATCAATTTGAGATAGGGGTTATCACGAAGCGTTATTTTGACGGCCAAGCCAATTTGTCCATTCTGAATCGCACCCGAGCTGTAAGGCGGAAAACCGTCCTCCTGATTCCTTAGGGTCACCATGCGCGGCTGCCGAAGTTTGAGAACAAAGGAGAAGATGCCATGAGCGACACTGAGACCTTTTCCGAAATCCGCGAGGAGGTGCGCAAACTCTGCGCCGAATTCCCGGCCGAGTATTGGCGACGGCTCGACCGCGAGCATGCCTACCCAGCCAAGTTCGTCGACGCGCTGACGCGCGCGGGCTACCTCGCTGCCCTGATCCCGGAGGAGCATGGCGGCTCCGGCCTGTCGCTGCCGGCGGCCTGCGCGATCATGGAGGAGATCCAGCGCTCGGGCTGCAACGGGGCCGCCTGCCACGCCCAGATGTATATCATGGGCGCGCTTCTGCGGCATGGGAGCGAGGAGCAGAAGCGACACTACCTGCCGAAGATCGCGAGCGGCGAGCTGCGGCTTCAGGCTTTCGGCGTCACCGAGCCGACCAGCGGCACCGACACGTCCTCGATCAAGACCACGGCGCGGCGCGAGGGCGAGCGCTACATCGTCAACGGGCAGAAGATCTGGACGAGCCGGGCCGAGCATTCCGACCTGATGCTGCTGCTGGCGCGCACGACGCCGAAGGAGGAGGCGGCCAAGCGGACGGACGGGCTGTCGGTCTTCCTTCTCGACATGCGCGAGGCCAGGGGCGCCGGCCTCTCGATCAGCCCGATCCGCACGATGATGAACCATGCGACGACGGAGGTCTTTTTCGACAACGTCGCAGTGCCGGCCGAGAACCTCATCGGCGAGGAGGGCAAGGGCTTCCGCTACATCCTTTCGGGCATGAACGCCGAGCGCATCCTGATCGCCTCCGAGTGCATCGGCGACGCCAAGTGGTTCATCGACAAGGCGACCGGCTATGCCAGGGAGCGCGTCGTGTTCGGCCGCCCGATCGGCCAGAACCAGGGCATCCAGTTTCCCATAGCCAAGGCCTACGCCCATATGCGCGCGGCCGAGTTGATGGTGCATCGCGCCGCCGCGCTCTTCGAGGCCGGCGAGCCCTGCGGGGCCGAGGCCAACATGGCCAAGATGCTCGCCGCCGATGCCTCCTGGGAGGCGGCGGAAGCCTGCGTCCAGACCCATGGCGGCTTCGGCTTTGCCGAGGAATACGACGTAGAGCGCAAGTTCCGCGAGACGCGCCTTTATCAGGTCGCGCCGATCTCCACCAACCTCATCCTGTCCTATCTCGCCGAGCATGTGCTCGGCATGCCCCGCTCCTATTGAAGCGAGGCGAGGACGGGACGAACGAGAACAGGAAAAGCTCCATGAGCGCAGCGATCGACATCGACCATCTCCAGAGCTGGATCGGGCGGACCGAGACCGCGAGCGACACGATCACACCGCGCCTTGCCGAGAGCTTCCGCGCGACGCTCGACCTTGAGCCGGGCGCGGCGGCGCCCGGCGGCGAGGCGCCGCTCTGCATCCACTGGTGCCTGGCGCCCGCCATCGTGCCCGGCGCCGCCACCGGCCCGGACGGCCATCCGGCGCGCGGCGGCTTCCTGCCGCCGGTGCCCCTGCCCCGGCGCATGTGGGCGGGGGGCGAACTTCAGTTCCTCACCCCCTTGCGCGTCGGAGACCGGGTCACGCGCACCTCTCGGATCGAATCGGTGGAACTGAAGGAAGGGCGCACCGGCGCTCTGTGCTTCGTCGCCGTGCGCCACGAGATCCGCAGCGAGCGGGGCCCCGCCATCGACGAGCGCCAGGACCTCGTCTATCGCGGCGCCGATGCCGGACCGGCAGCCAAGCCAGCGGTGCCCGAAGGGAGGAAGCCGGCGGAGGCCAGCCGGGAGGTCGAGGCGACGACGCTCCTCCTGTTCCGCTATTCCGCGCTCACCTTCAACGGACACCGCATCCACTATGATAATGACTATTGCCGGACCGAGGAGAACTATCCCGGCCTCGTTGTCCACGGGCCCCTTCAAGCGACGCTGCTGGCGCATCTGGCCGCCGAGCGCCTCGGGCGCGCGCCGGCCGTCTTCCGCTATCGGGGCGTGAGCCCGCTCTTCGACGGCGGACGCTTTTCCGTGAACGCCGGAGCGGACAAGGCGGGAAGCGGAGCGGAGGCCTCCACGGAGCTCGACCTATGGACGGCCGATGCGCATGGACGCACGACGATGACCGCCCAAGCGAGCGGTTAACTGTGTTCGACAATTGCTCTTTCCGCCACTTCTACAATCACACATCCGAAGTATCATACAGCAGCCCCTCCGTGCATTGCTGCCGCAGCGCGCGCTAATTCTGCAGCGTCGTCGAGCTGTTCTACGGCCCAGCAAAGCTTGATCAGCTGGTCAACTCTATCTTTCGGCAGCACGCGCTCGGTGAGGCTGAGAAACTTCGCCTCTAGAGCTGCGTCACTCATGGGGCACTGCAAACTGCCGACAGCGTGTTTGACGTGCTTATGGAGCTTACGGCCGTTCTTGAGCGTGACGGTGATATAGACTTCATCTTCGTGAATCTTCGAGTCGGAAACTGCGTCGATCCGGTCACGTAGGATGGCAACTCGCTCCTCGCACACACATGCGTCACTAAACTCGTGCTCGCCTGCGGCGCCATAGGTGATCGCCGCCGCCGCCGAATGGTAGACACTGAACTTGCCTTCGAGCCCCGTCTGCGGCGTCTTCTTGCCCGTGAGCTCAAGAACAAGCGGATGGACTCGGAGTTCAACCCGATCAATGTCGTCGCCCCCCAGCCCGTGTTCATCGCGGAGTTGAATGCAGCCATCGATTGCGGGATGGATGACAAGCCCACAAGGAAAAGGCTTATAAGTATTGAAAGTAATCTCGAAGCTCGACCCGAGACCCTTGGTGATCTCAGCGAAATTCTGTTCGACCGACATAACGTGGCTGAAACCGCGTGGCGCCTCGATCACGCGATCGGAACTGGTGAAGTTCTGTTGAGCTAGCAACGCCGAAGCCAAACCATTTTGTGCAGCACGGCCGGGATGAAAGCTCTTGCACATGGAACCAAACATCTCCCTTAGGCCCGCCGATTGCGTCCCGGCAATGCCGAGTGCCCAGGTCATCTGCTGCCGATTGAGCCCAAGCAGCTTGCCGGCTGCGGCCGCCGCACCGAATACGCCGGCCGTGCCCGTAATATGCCAACCGATATTGTAGTGGGCCGGGAACACGACCCTGCCGATCCGGCACTCGACCTCAACTCCCAGAACCATGGCATGCAGGAGATCGGCACCGCTTATGCGGCGCTGCTCGGCAAGAGCGAGCAAGGCGGGAACGACTGGGGCCGTCGGATGGATGAGAGTCTCGGGATGAGTATCGTCGAAGTCGAGCACGTGGCTTGAAATGCCGTTCATCAACGCAGCATGGAGAGCGTCGACCCTTTCAATCCGGCCGAACAGGCTAGCTTGACCCTGACCAGCGAACGGTAACAAAGCGGCGATAGCGCGGTCTACGGTCGCATGACCGGATCCGCCAACCGCGCAACCCATCCAGTTCAGCAGAGAACGCGCAGCTTCGCTCCTGACTCCCTGAGGGAGCATGTGAAATTCCGAGTTGACCACATAGTCGGCCAAGATCGCTGTCGCTTCCATCGATAAATCCCGTTCGTGAAATGAATCGGCAAACGGGTGTTTCCTCGCTGCCGCGCTTCCGGAAATGGCTGTCGCACACCTACGGTGGCCCCAGAATCAAGGAACCGAACTATCGGCTAGCAATGAACCGAGCAAGCTCCTTCTGCCGTCGATCTGCGGCCGGGAAGCGGGACTGCCATCGCAGAAGTTGGCGACGAAGAAACGCAGACGGCGCTCTCGGGCCTTCTGGAACTCGTCGCCATCAGCCGCGGCGCCAGCACTCTCCCTCAAACGGAAATCGATGATCTCACGCTCAAGGCCCCGGCGCTGATCTCCAAATGGGTCGAAGCCCTCAATGTCTGGCGGTTCGCCCAGATGAAGGGAACGGTAAATTCCGCCATGCCGACCTTCGGCAAGGTCGGTCGCAACGATCCGTGCACCTGCGGGTCCGGTAAACAATACAAGAAGTGCTGCGGTCTCAACTGACCAGCACGTTCACCGGACGCTTACTCAGCAGCGAAGAGTTTGGCACCCGTTTCGGCGAGGCGGGCGTGTTCGACGAATGGGATGCCGACGACGACGGCAATCTGACCGAGGACGAGTTCAACATCGGCGCCTACAACGCCTATGACGATGACGACAGTGTCAACGGCCGTCGAGTTCGCCACCCTCGAATGGTCCGACTTGTTGAACAATCGCCGCCTTCTCACGCCGATTGGCAAAATCCCGCCCGCCGAAGCGGAAGAAGCCTACTGCGCAAAGCTTGAGGCCGTGCCGATCGCCGTGTAGGACTTAAATTAAANTCGAATGGTCCGACTTGTTGAACAATCGCCGCCTTCTCACGCCGATTGGCAAAATCCCGCCCGCCGAAGCGGAAGAAGCCTACTGCGCAAAGCTTGAGGCCGTGCCGATCGCCGTGTAGGACTTAAATTAAACCGGCATTCCCCATTTGGATCACCTTTCGGCATGGTAATAGCACCCAAAGCGGTTCGCCAAGCCTTTTGTCGGCTTTGACTCGCTCTGGCCGCTGCATATTGATACGAGGCGGCGCCAAGTCGGTTATTTTGGCACCCAGAGACGTGATTTGACCATGCCCGGACACAGTTTTCGGGAATGTCCCGGTCTCTGTTGAAACTCTGAAGTGGGCGGCGTTGCCCGCCTTGAGCCGTTAGGCTCGGGGTGCCGATTCCACTGAG
>NZ_JAZHLJ010000124.1:0-7155 GCF_036549495.1 Aurantimonas sp. C2-5-R2 | reverse complement strand
GCTCAACAAAAGGCCTAGGAAAACCCTTGGCTATCAAACGCCAGCCGATATGCTGGAGCGAGCCGTTGCGTTGACCGGTTGAACCCACCCCTCCCTTTATCCACCTCAACATTCCGGCAGGTTTACAGCGAGGCCTCCAAGGGACGTCTCCTTGTACTTTTCGCTCATGTCGATTCAGGTTTGCCGCATCATCGCGATGCAATTGTCGAGGGGCATGAAGTGCTTGCCATCCCCGCGCAGTGCGAGTGACGCCGCCGAGACCGCCTTGATCGCGCCGAGGCCGTTGCGCTCGATACAGGGAACCTGCACCAGTCCCCGAACCGGATCACAGGTCATCCCGAGATGGTGCTCGAGCGCGATCTCCGCAGCATTTTCGATCTGCTCGTTGGTTCCTCCAAGGACCGCGCAAAGCCCTGCAGCCGCCATCGCGGCTGCCGACCCCACCTCCCCCTGACATCCGACTTCGGCGCCCGAGATCGAGGCATTGTGCTTGATCAGGCCGCCGATCGCCGCAGCTGTCAGCAGGAACACCGGAGTGTTCTTGGATTCCGCCCCCACGCAATGGTCGAGATAGTAGCGTAGGACCGCCGGCACGACGCCGGCGGCGCCGTTCGTCGGTGAGGTGACGACGCGTCCGCCAGCGGCGTTTTCCTCGTTGACCGCCATTGCATAGACCGAAAGCCAGTCGTTGACAGCATGGGGCTGCGCCGAGTTTCGGCCGCGCTCCGTCAGGAGTTGCTCGTGAATGCCGCGAGCGCGACGTCGCACCGACACGGCCTCGTGTCTCGATGCGTCCATCTCGCGCTGGGATATGACAGCGACGCCATTCGCGACGATCTCGAGCGGCGCGGCGCAGACCCGGTGATCCCGACAAAGTCGAACCGCAGAGTTCAGCGCCCGGTCGACAAGACCAAATACGCGCTGCGCAACCGCATCGAGCGCTTCTTCAATCGCCTCAAGCAGTCCCGCCGCATCGCCACCCGTTTCGACAATCTGGCCTCAAGCTTTCTCGGATTCGTTGAGATTGCTACGATCAGACAATGGATCAGGTTTGTCCACACAACCTAGACCCAAGGCCTGTCCAGGCTGTCGGGCAAGTTGTCCAACGCCGGCGAGCAGGTACTTGACCGCCGAGACTGTTATCATCCGACGACCCACTTCGGAGGCTGGCTGCCAATGTTCGACATCAAGGATATCGAGATCGTCAGTTGCATCGTCCGGCATGGTGGCTTCCGGGCCGCAGCCGCGCAGATGAGACTGTCCCAGTCCGCCGTATCAGCGCGGATCGCCGCGCTGGAGGATCGGCTGGGTGTCGAACTGTTCGACCGGCGCAAGCGCCGTGGACGGCTTTCGCCGGCGGGTCGCACCTTCCTCGACCAGACGGCGCGTCTCACAGAAATGCGCGACCGCATCATGGCCACGCTCGGGCATGAGGGCGGTTTCGCCGGCACGATCCGTATCGGTGTGGCGGAAACGGTCGTGCATACATGGCTGCCTGGCATGATGACCCGAATCCGTGATCGTTTTCCCAACCTTAGGATCGAATTGGCTGTCGACACGTCGTCAGTCCTCGCGGCCAAGCTGCTGCAGGACGATCTGGACATCGCCGTCCTGATGGAGGAGTGGGTACCGGCCCAGGCGTCCGGCACATTCATCCACGCCAGCATCATTGACTGGTTCGCGGCGGCGACGACCGACGTCCCCGACCACCCGCTGACATTGAAGGATTTGGCGAGGCATCCGATCGTGACCTTTCCGAAGGGCACCATTCCCTATCGAAATCTGGATGCGATCTTCACCGCCGCCCGCCTCGATGCAGCTCCACTGCTGCACGGCTGCGCATCGCTCTCGACCGCGTTGCATCTGGTGCGCGCCGGCTTCGGAATTGGCGTTCTGCCGTCCAGCATGGCCGCCGCGGACATTGTCGCTGGTCGGATCAGGCGGCTCGACACCGTCGCGGCCGCGAAACCGAAACCACTCCGCTTTGTTCTGGCGCACCACCCGTCGCTGGACGCCGACGTCAGTGCCGAATTGAAGGTCGCGGCGGAACAAGCCGTCGCGGCGATGGACCATCCATTTGATCTTCCCAGCGGATCAAAATGATCGAAAGTTGATCAATTGACGCATGCAGCGACGGATGGAACACTCCCCTTGCAGAAGAAATAAACAGCTCGAGAGGCTGCCCAGGAAATGACCGGAGAGTTCGAGCGATCCCCTCGCACCTTGCGCGAACGGATTCGGTCCGGTTCTTTCACAGGTCCGACGAGCGGCCAGGCGCCTGGATATTTTCAGGGAAATCTGGCGATCCTTCCGGAAGCCTTGGCCGGGGATTTCCTGCGCTTTTGTGTCCTCAATCCCAAGCCGTGCCCGCTGCTGGCCGTCGGGGAGGCCGGAGATCCCCGCCTGCCGACTCTCGGTGCGGACGTCGATATCCGCACGGACGTGCCGCGCTACCGGATTTTTCGCGACGGCGATCTGATCGGCTCCCCAGGTGATTTGACAAAGGAGTGGCGAGACGATCTCGTTACCTTCGTGATCGGTTGCTCCTTCTCCTTCGAGGCAGCTCTGCAACGCGCCGGGATCCGGGTCCCGCATATCGACGCGGATACCAACGTGCCGATGTATGTGACCAACATCGCAACGAAACCCGCCGGCCCCTTCGCCGGCCCGATCGTCGTCTCGATGCGTGCCTTCTCCCCCCAGGATGCGATTCGGGCGATCGTTCTTTCCGACCGTCAGCCGCTGGCGCATGGAGCGCCTTTGCATTTTGGCGATCCAGCCGCGATCGGCATCGCCGACATCATGAATCCGGACTTCGGCGACGCCCCAGTGATCGGGCCAAACGAAGTTCCGGTCTTCTGGGCCTGCGGTGTCACCCCACAAATGGCGATCCGCGCCGCGCGACCGGATATCGCCATCACCCACGATCCTGGCCACATGCTGGTGACCGATCTCCTGGCCGAACGAAGTTCCTGACCAATCACCCGCTTCTTGTCACCTGCCACCAAATGGAGTCACGTAATGAAAGCACTTCTTCGCACTCTCTCGATCTCAACGGCATTGCTGGCGGCAAACGCTGCCGCGAATGCGCAAGACCTGCCGGACACAACGCTTTCCGTGGTCGGCAGCTGGAGCAGCCTTCCGCTCTACAAGGAATTCGAGCAGCCGTTCTGGACCGAAACCCTGCCGACGGACTCGAAGGGCGCCGTTACGGTGAACCTCACCACCTTCGACCAGATGGGCGTTCAGGGCGCCGACGTCTTCCGTTTGCTCAGCGACGGCGTCTTCGACATCGGCATGACGGTCGCCGACTACACCGTGGGAGACGCGCCGGAACTCGAAGGCCTTGACGTACCGCTGATCGCTACCGACGCAGCAACGGCCCGCGACGTCGCCGAAGCCGCCAAGCCGATGGTCGAAGACATCATGCGCGACCGCTTCAATGCCAAGCTGCTAGCGATCGCCCCCTACCCGCCTCAGGTCGTCTTCTGCAACGCGCCGATCTCCAATTTGGAAGACCTCAAGGGCAAGAAGATCCGCGCCTCCGGCCGGATGACCGCGATCTTGCTGGAAGAACTCGGCGCCGAGGGGATCACCATGGCGTTTTCCGAAGTGCCCGGCGCGCTCGAGCGCGGCGTCGTCGATTGCGCCGTGACCGGTGCCGGCTCCGGCTACAGCGCCGGTTGGTGGGAATCCTCGACGCATCTTCTCACTCTGCCGCTCGGCGGCTGGGACCCTGTCGTCACCGCGATGAATCTCGACAAATGGAACGAGCTGTCACCCGAGATGCAGACGTTCCTTCAAGACGAGATCAAGACCAAGTTCGAGGCCCCGGCCTGGGACCAAGCCGCTGACGCGCTGTCACGCGATGTCGCCTGCCTGACCGGCTCCGGCGACTGCGCAGCGGGCAAGCCCGCTTCCATGACCTTGGTCGAGCCAACTGACTCGGATCGCGAAGTCGCCCGGAAAGTGCTGACCGAGAAGGTACTTCCAGACTGGGCCGAACGGGCCGGCGGGGACTGGGCCAAGCGCTGGAACGAGTCGGTCGGCAAAGCCGTCGGCGTCACCATCGCCGCGCAATAAGACGAAAAAGGGCGGCGGTCATGACAGGAACCCAAGCAAGAGGTGGCGGCCCGGTCCGGGTCGCCGCCGCGCTGGCCACGATCAACCGCGCAATCGCGGTTCTCGCCGGCATGGCTCTCCTGGCAACTGTCGCCCTCATCCTCCTCGAGATCGTCCTTCGGCAAACGTCGATTGGCAGCCTCGGCGGTGCCGACGAGATCTCGGGCTACGTGATGGCCGGTGTCGCCACCTGGGGCTTCAGCTTTGCGCTGACCGAGCGTGCGCATGTGCGCATCGATATTCTGCAGTTGCGTCTGTCGACCGCCGGGCGGGCACTGTTCGACCTTCTGGCGTTGGCCAGCCTGAGCGGCATCGCCTGCCTCGTCGCCTTCTATTCCTGGGACGTCCTGGGCAAGACGCTAGCCCGCGGCTCACACGCCAACACACCGCTGGGTACACCTTTGTGGATTCCGCAATCGATCTGGTTTGCGGGTTGGGTCTGGCTCGCACTCGTCTCCGCGGTTCTGCTCGTCTGCATCGTCGTGTCGGCGTTGGGGCGAGACTGGCAAGCCGTGCGGGACGTAGCGGGCGACGGCGGCGAAGCCGGGGAAATACCATGATCGGATCAGTCAGCGTCGGACTTCTCGGGCTGCTCGCCCTTTCCCTACCGGTCGGCGTCGTCCTGTTTCTGCTCGGTATTGGGATCGATGTCTTCTATTCGCCTTTTCCCCTGATCCGAGGCCTCGGCCAGATCGTCTATTCGTCGTCCGACAGCTTCCTCCTCATCGCCATTCCGTTCTTCGTTCTGCTGGGAGAAATCCTGGTGCGCGCCGGCATCGCGGAGCGGACCTATGCCGCGCTCGATTCCTGGTTTTCCTGGCTGCCGGGCGGCTTGGTCCACGCCAATATCGCGACTGCCACGCTGTTTTCGGCGACGTCCGGATCATCCGTCGCCACCGCAGCCACGGTCGCCACGGTCGCGATGCCCCAGGCCGACCGGCTCGGCTACGATCCAAAACTGTTCGCCGGAGCAATTGCCGCCGGCGGCACTCTTGGAATCCTCATTCCACCGTCGATCAACCTGATCGTCTACGGGTTTCTCACCGAAACGTCGGTGCCGCGACTGTTCCTTGCCGGTCTTCTGCCGGGACTGTTGCTGGCGCTCGGCTTCATGGCGGTGACCGCGGTGATCTGCAAGATCAAACCCGCGCTCGGCGGTCCCTCGCGCAGCTTCTCGTGGCGCGAGCGGTTCTCCGGACTGCGCCACCTTCTGCCGATCGCAATCCTGTTCGGCGTCGTTGTCGGATCGATCTATCGCGGTTGGGCGACCCCGACGGAAGCAGCCGCCATCGGGGTTGCAATGGCCTTCGCCATTGCCGCCTCCCATCGGGCACTGACCTTTTCGATGATCCGCGAGGCGTTGCTGGGCACCGTGCGCACCACCGCGATGATCATGTTCGTCATCGTCGGCGCCTACTTCCTCAACTACACGCTGGCCTCCGCCGGGCTCGGCCGCCAGCTCACGGAACTCCTCAACAATCTCGGCCTCGGGGCATACGGCACCCTGTTCGTGATCGTCCTTCTCTACATCGTGCTCGGTTTCTTCATCGAAACGCTGTCGCTGATGATCGCGACCATCCCGATCGTCGTGCCGATCGTCGCCGACCTCGGCTTCGACAAGATCTGGTTCGGCGTGTTGATGATCGTGCTGATCGAGATGGCACTGATAACGCCGCCGGTCGGACTCAATCTCTATGTCGTCCAGGCGGCCCGATCCAAGGGCTCGCTGAGCGAAGTGATGCTCGGCGTCACACCCTACGCGCTGACCATGCTGGCGATGGTCTTCGCGCTCATCCTGTTCCCGGGCCTTGCGCTCTTTCTCGCCAACGGCCTCTGATTTCCAACCGTCACAACAGGCAGGTACGATCTTGACCACGACATTGACGTTCGAAGTGCTCCGTGACAGCCCATTGTCTGTCAACATTGACAACGCCGTGATTGCCGGCTGGACCGGGCGTGACCAGGCCGCCGTCGACCACCACATCGCCGAACTGAAAGCGATCGGAGTCGCGCCGCCGTCTGCCGTCCCACTGTTCTACCGGATCGGCTCGGCTCTCCTTACGAACGACGCCGCGATCCAGGTCGTCGGCGCGACATCGTCGGGCGAGGTCGAGCCGCTGTTGCTGGACGATGGCAAGGCGCTGTTCCTTGGGCTCGGTTCGGATCACACGGACCGCGAATTGGAAGCCCACTCCGTCGCGCTGTCCAAGCAGGTCTGCGCCAAGCCAGTGGCGAAGCGGCTTTGGCGCTACGAAGAAGTGTGCGGACATCTGGACGAGATCGCGCTGCGCTCGTGGATCCGCGACGAACCGGGCACGGAGTGGACACCGTATCAGGATGGCGGCGTGGCGAAGATCCGGCCGCTGGCGGGACTGATCGAGACATCTCCCTTCGCGGCGGGCCCCGATCGCCTGCAGCCGGGAACGGCAATGATGTGCGGCACGCTGGGGGTTCTG
This sequence comes from Aurantimonas sp. C2-5-R2, assembly GCF_036549495.1. Taxonomy (NCBI): domain Bacteria; kingdom Pseudomonadati; phylum Pseudomonadota; class Alphaproteobacteria; order Hyphomicrobiales; family Aurantimonadaceae; genus Aurantimonas; species Aurantimonas sp. C2-5-R2. The sequence continues at coordinate 577 of NZ_JAZHLJ010000124.1, read as the reverse complement.
TCGGGGGGCGTCCGACCTGCCCGCTACTTCCGGATGCAGCTGCACGACCCGGTGCTTGGCCGTACGATCGAACATGAGTACGAAAGCCTGGTTCTGCCAGCGGTGGAGTGAGCCAAGCCGAAAGAACCAGCTTTCGCCTTGAAGTGCGCCTCCGGCCGTTTGACCTTTCGCGCCGTGAATCGGGCTGTGCAGGTCGTCAACAGAGTTCACCGATCAATGCGTCGACCACACGGTGCGGGATGCCGCCGACCGCGGCTTCTATCAAATCTGCATCTCGGATGCCTGCGCCACCCATTCCAAGGAGCGGCACGACAACGCGCTCGCCGCCTTCACAGGCTATTGTCAGACGTTCACCACCCAAGAGATGATCGGTCTCGCCACCCGCTCTTCATCCGCCCGGGAGTGAGACAGGCGCGTTGAGTTCAGCATTCCCAGAGCCGCGCGGCAGAGTTGAATGCCAACCTTATCGCATCACTGAAGCGGCTGATTAGAGCATCCGGCGAATAATTTGAATCGACGGGTTCCCATTTGATGTTCGGTTTGATTCTCTGTGAGCAGGAGGTGCTTCATGGGAAAG
>NZ_JAZHLJ010000123.1:0-7184 GCF_036549495.1 Aurantimonas sp. C2-5-R2 | reverse complement strand
CAGCTGCCGATTCTGCGGGCCGCCCTCATTGCCCATCAGCGCCGAAATGCCGAAAAGTTCGTTGCCCCTGCATCGAGGGCCGCGTAACGTTTAACCCGGCATCGCCGCTCAACGAAGTTCAACAAACTTCGGGACATCCCCGCGTAGGACCCGCGCATCACTTTGTAGATCCGCCGGTCGAGTGCGCCCTTCGCCCGGTACTCGTTGACGATCGCCGTCAGCTTTTCCTTGCCCGCCACCGGAAAGATCACATCGCAGATGCGGCCCGACGGATCGTCGATCGCCGCGCCCGCGATCTCGACCAGAAGCCGCTCCTTGCCGTAGACCTTCTCGATATCGCGCGCGATGCCGGCAATCACCTTGCGCTTCGAGCGCACGCCGATCTTGTGAACGGTCTCCACCAGAAGGTCGATCATGCCATCAATGATCTGCGCCTCCCGCGACATCAGGAACACGGCGTAGAGGCCCAATTGCCGCTCCGGGGCGTGGCGGCGCATCTCCGACGCCTTTTCGCCGGCGACCCGTCGCACGATCTGCTCGACCCAGCTCTTGCCGGGGAGCGACAGAAGATCTCTCGGCAGTTTCAAATCCTGGATGAAGGCCAGCCGCTCCGTGATGGCGATGATATTGTCGAGGCTCGCCTGACCCGCATCACCTTTGATCGTATGGAACCCGCTCGCGCTGTCCGGATCGGCCAGCGCGGCCTCCATCAACGCGACGGTTTCGGGACGAAGCCGGTCAGCGACGCGGCCAAGATAGGCTTCCAAGAACCGCTGGCGCTCGGAGCGCACCACCCGCTCCAGCTCCTTGCGCGAGGGCCCGAAGATTTTACTGTCCAGGCACCACAGGAAGACCTGCTCCATCAGCGCCCCGACCGTCATGCCGCCTGGACAAAGTTCGGTCGATATCCAGACCGTCAGTGCCTCGCGATCCGCCCGCTTCATGCGGCGGAAGCCCAGATATTGCAGAATCTCCGCACAATGGCGGCGTCCCGAACGTCCGGAGAAGTCATAGCCGGAGAGATCAGCGCCGCCGACACCGAGCTGCTCGGCCACATAGGACACGGCGTCTTGCGGCAGGTCGGCGCCGACCTCGGCGAAAAAGCCGCGGGACGCAAAGAACTTCAGCTGAACCGCCAGGCCCAGCCGCGCCGATACGGGCTTGGCGTTCACGAACTCGCCATCGCCGACCGACAAGCTCCAATCCCGAGCCAAAGCCTCGCCTGAAATGCTCCCGTTCATCCATCCGCTCCTCCAATCGGAAACGGAAACTCAATCGGCAGCCTCACAGCGAGTCAATCTAGCGGGGGCACGTTCTTGTAACGTTCCCCAACTTGGCCAAAATCACAGCTTCGGGCCGACTCCCCCGTATATCCGTGTCCCAATAATGCACTGGGGCCATGACGAGCCTACTCGACATCGTCAAGGAAACCGACCTGCGGCTCGGGTTCACCGATGCGCTTTCCAGTCCGACGGCCTACGAGACCCTCGACCGCGCCGCGTTGAGGCCGCGGCTTCTCCTGTGTCTCAATGGATTGGGCACCAACACGGGCCTTCGGCGGATGGACGCCTCCGGCGAGGGCGGCCCCAGCTATCGCGATCTCGTCTACGCCCGTCGTCGCTATGTCACGGTCGATCGTCTTCGTCAGGCAATCGCGACCGTGACCAATGGAACCCTGCGCATCCGCGATCCCGGCATCTGGGGCGAGGGCACGACGGCCTGCGCCTCCGATTCCAAGCACTTCGGCACCTTCGATCAGAACCTTACCACTCAATGGCATGTCCGCTACGGCGGGCGCGGGATTATGATCTACTGGCATGTCGAGAAGAACAGCCTGTGCATCCACTCGCAGATGAAGAGCCCGTCCTCCTCCGAGGCCGCCTCCATGATCGAGGGCGTGATCCGGCATTGCACCGAGATGGCGGTCGATCGCCAGTACGTCGACAGCCATGGTCAATCGGAAGTGGCATTTGCCTTCTGCCGGATGCTCGGGTTCCAGCTGCTGCCTCGGATCAAGCGCATCCAGAAGCAGCGCCTTTATCGGCCCGAGGCCGGTCGCGCCGACGCGTATCCGCGCCTTCAGCATGTGCTGACGCGACCGATCGACTGGGATCTGATCGCCTGGCAATATGACGAGATCGTGAAATACGCGACGGCGCTCAGGCTCGGCACTGCCGAGACGGAGGCGATCCTGCGCCGGTTCACCCGCGCCAACGTCCAGCACCCGACCTACAGGGCCGCTCGCCGAGCTCGGCAAGGCGATCAAGACCATATTCCTGTGCCGCTATCTGCATGACGAGGGTCTGCGGCGCGAGATCAACGACGGGCTCAACGTCATCGAGCACTGGAACAGCGCCAACGACTTCGTGTTCTTCGCCCGGCGCGGCGAACTCTCCAGCAACAAAACCGAAAACCAGGAACTGAGCATGCTCAGCCTCCACTTGCTCCAGAACTGCATGGTGTTCGTCAACACCCTCATGCTCCAGCAGGTCCTCGGCCGCCCTCACTGGGCTGGACGGTTGAATGCCCGGGACTTGCACGCGCTGACCCCGCTGATCTGGGAACACGTCAACCCTTACGGCCGGTTCGAACTCGATATGGAAACCCGCATCACCGCTCTCGTTTAACCCGAAATGGCGGCTGGTGACACGACTGTTGGGATTGGGCCTTCCAGAAGGGTTCGCGCGCCCGGTTCCGCTCCAAGGCGTCCTCAAGCCGCCAGCGGATATCGTCATCGTCCAACAGATGCGGCTGCTTCTGCAGCACGATCCGATCCAGAAGATTGACCATCGTATCGATGTCTTCGAAAGCGTCGAAACCCAGCGCTTCCGCCTTGCGTTCGTCGTACCCTCTCGGGCCGCCGCATTCCTCGGGCGGACAGGCGCCCTTGCCGCCGATGCAGACGGGATACCGCTTGCGGGGCTGCGGCTCGAGCCAGGTCTCGATCCGGACCTCGTGCTCCCAGTAGTCGGTCATGTCGTACTCATAGACGAACTTGTCGCCGTGGCGGAGATTGAAACCACCAAGCGTCCGGTCAGGCGTTTTCCCGCCCAGGTCCCACGATCCGTAATGCACGGCGTGGATGCGAAACTGATAAGGTTCAGGCTCCGCCAGCCCATCGCCACCTGAAAGACGCCGTGCAGATCGTGAAGCGTCATGGTCGCCGGCACCAGCACACGCCGCCAGATCATCGGACTGATGTCGATCAGGCGAACCTTCAGCTGCAGGATCGAACAGCTGTTTCCGTCCAAGGGATCGGTCGTCGCGGCCGGCATGATCGGGTCCGGTTCGGTGCCAAGACGACGAGCCTACCGCCGGTTTGCCGGGGACACCATCGGCATCACCCCACAGTTTTTCCTGCTCCCCCTGATGCGACACTACATTCTCAGCGAAGCCGACCTCGTGCATGTTTCTCATCTGATAAATCGGGCGTTTCGTCCAGCATGCGCAAATCCGGTTTGGTGTCACGACCACGATGCTGTCCGCAGTTTACCCGGTCGTGCTGTCGCGATCACCCCACGGAATTTCCTGCTTCCCTTCGTGGAATGCGTGTCAGAGCTTCGTGCGGGCGGCGGCCGGGTCGTACATCGGCTTCAACGAAGCCTCGGCCTCGAACCTCTCGCCGGCGATCTCGATCTGGTAGGTCGAGGAGAGAACATCTTCCACGCTTTGTCCCTTGCAAGGAACGTAGCCAAGGCCGATCGCGCCGCCGAGATAGTGGCCGTAGTTGCCGGAGGTGACGATCGACACGATCTCGCCGTCCCTAACCACCGCCTCGTTGTGGAAGAGCAGGGGCTCGGGATCCTTCAGGCGGAATTGGACCATCCGCCGCTTCAAACCCTGCTCCTTTACGCGCAGCACCGCATCGCGGCCGATAAAATCGCCCTTGCCGGCCTTCACCGCGAAGCCAAGGCCAGCCTCAAGGACATGGTCCTCGTCGGTGATGTCGTGGCCGAAATGGCGGAAGGCTTTCTCGATACGACAGGAATCGACTGTGTGGAGGCCGCAGAGCTTCAGCCCGCTGTCCTTGCCCGCTTCCTCAAGCGTCTCGAAAATGTGGGCCGTTTGGTCGGAGGATACGTAAAGCTCCCAGCCGAGCTCGCCGACATAGGTGACGCGATGCGCCCGCGCGAGACCCATGCCGATCTCGATCTCCTGCGCCGTGCCGAAGGGGAAGGCCTCGCTGGAGAAATCGTTTGGGCTGATGCGGGTGATGACCTCGCGCGCCTTAGGTCCCATTAGGACAAGAACCGATTCGGCCGCCGTGATGTCCGTAATCACCAGGAACTCGTCCCGAACATGCTTCCTCATCCAGGCGAGGTCGCGCTGCAGCGTCGCTCCGGGCACGACCGCGAAGAAGGCGGTCTCGGAAAAGCGTGTGACGGTGAGGTCGCTCTCGATGCCGCCGCGTTCGTTTAGCATCTGCGTGTAGACGATCTTGCCGGGCTCGACGTCCATCTGGTTGGCGCAGAGCCGCTGCAGGAAGGCGAGCGCCCCCGGCCCTTCGATGCGGATCTTGCCGAAGGAGGTCATGTCGAAAAGACCGACGCCCTCGCGCACCGCCATGTGCTCGCGACGTCCATTCTCGAACCAATTCTGCCGCTTCCAGGACAGGCGGTACTCTCGCTCCTGACCCTCGTCCGCGAACCAGTTGGCGCGCTCCCAGCCGGCGACTTCTCCGAACACCGCGCCGCGGGCTTTGAGTTGCTCATGGATAGGCGAGCGGCGGATGCCGCGTGACGTCTTCATCTGCCGGTAGGGAAAGTGGTCCGCATAGAGGAGGCCTAGCGTCTCGGTGACGCGCTCCTTCAGGTAGCGCCGGTTCTTCTGGAAAGGTTGGGCGCGGCGGATGTCGACGTCCCAGAGGTCGAAGGGCGGCTCGCCGTCGTTCATCCACTGCGCCAACGCCATACCGGCGCCGCCGGAGGAAACGATGCCGATGGAGTTGTAGCCCGCCGCCACCCAATAGTTCTTCAGCTCCGGCGCTTCGCCGAGGTAGTAGCGGTCGTCCGGCGTGAAGCTTTCCGGCCCGTTGAAGAAGGTATGAATCCCCGCCGTCTCGAACATCGGCATTCGGTGCACGGCCATGGAGAGGATGGGCTCGAAATGGTCGAAGTCCTCCGGCAACTGGTCGAAGCAGAAGTCCTCGCGGATGCCGTCCATGCCCCAAGGCTTCGCCTTCGGCTCGAAAGCGCCGAGCAGCATCTTGCCGGCGTCTTCCTTATAGTAGGCGCATTCGTCGGGAACGCGCAGAACAGGGAGGCGCGCGAGTCCTTCGATAGCTTCTGTGACGATATAGAAATGCTCGCAGGCGTGAAGCGGCAACGTGACGCCGGAGGCGGCAGCGAGATCGCGCCCCCACATGCCACCACAGTTCACCACCATCTCGGCCTCGATGGTGCCGGATTCTTCGCCGCCAACCCAGGATATGCCGGTGACTCGGCCGCCTTTCTTATGAACGGCGGTCACTTTCACGTTCTCGACGATCTTCGCGCCACGCTGACGCGCGCCCTTGGCGAGCGCCATGGCGATGTTGGCGGGGTCGCACTGGCCGTCGTGTGGCAGATACACCGCACCGACGACATCGCCGATGTTGAGGTGCTGATACATCGCCTTCGCTTCTTCGGGCGAAATCTCGTTGACGTCGATGCCGAAGGCCCGCGCGAGGGTCGCCTGGCGGTAGATCTCCTCGTTGCGCTCCTCGGTAAGCGCGACCGTGATCGATCCGGTCTGCCGCATGCCGGTCCCGACGCCCGTTTCCTCCTCCAGATTGATGTAGAGGTCGGCCGAATATTTCGCGAGCCGCGTCATGTTCTCCGAAGCGCGGAGCTGGCCGATCAGGCCGGCGGCATGCCACGTCGTGCCGGACGTGAGCTGCTTGCGCTCGAGGAGGACGATATCTGTCCAGCCGAGCTTAGCAAGATGATAGGCGGTCGAGCAGCCGGAGATGCCGCCGCCGATGATGACGACGCGGGCCTTAGCGGGAATGCTGGACATGAATTTGCTCCTAAAGATGGCTGCGGCGGTCCGAGATCGTTAAAGCTTGGCGGTGAGTTCGGGCACGGCGTCGAAGATGTCGGCGACGAGGCCGTAGTCGGTGACCTGAAAGATCGGCGCCTCCTCGTCCTTGTTGATAGCGACGATCACCTTGGAATCTTTCATGCCGGCGAGATGTTGGATGGCGCCGGAAATGCCGCAGGCGACGCGTTACCACCTTGCCGGTCTGGCCGACCTGAAGATCGCTCGCGGCATAGCCCGCGTCGACTGCGGCGCGCGAGGCGCCGATCGGGCCGCCGGGCTTCTCCGCAAGCGGGATGATGATTTCGTCGAACTTCTCCGAAGAGCCGAGCGCACGGCCCCCGAAACGACGATGCGGGCGGAGGACAACTCGGGACGGTCGGAGGAGGTGAGAACTTCTTCGACGAATGAGGTGAGATCGGAGCCGTTTGCCGAGACGTTCTCGATGGGAGCGGTGTTGCCTGCTTGATCTCGATGGTTTGGATGCCGCCATCCACTTCGCGGGTGCCTTGGCCGAACTGTCGCCGATCTCGACTTTCGAGGCGAAGGTGCCCTGGTTCGCCGGTCCGACCGAGACCACGACGACTTCGCCCGCCTCGCCGGCCTCCTTCAGCCTGATCGCCTCTTCGACCGAAATCTCGTCAAAGGGGTTCATCGACATCTTCACATTAGCGAAATTGACGCCGGATCCGTCTGGTATGACCCGGATCTTCACATTGTAGTCGACGACACGTTTAAGAGTGACGAGCACTTTCATGGTCGGATTTCCCTAACGTCGGTCCGGAGTAGCTGAATTCAGTGTGCAGTTGTGATTGATAACATCCCGGCGGATAGGCATAATTTGGGAATTCGACTCGGAGTTATTCGTCTTCTCCTTACGCAGCTTTCCCAGGCTGTTAACAGGCCGATTGAACTTGCTTCGGCCCTCAGCAAGGAAGCTTCAAGAAAAAATCATTCCATGAAAAAAGGGAATTTACAAGCGTGAAAAAAATATGGCATGTTTTCACAGCCGCTGGCTAGACGTTCGGCTTCGTGATGGTGAATAGCTGATTTTTCGGGAGCAAGACGCTATGAACTAGACCACATGTTCGCCTGAGATAGGGCGACCCGTCTCACAGTATGCAGGTTTCGAGGGTTGCGCCGGATATCCCGGTGCCGTGCCTCAT
>NZ_JAZHLJ010000122.1:0-5000 GCF_036549495.1 Aurantimonas sp. C2-5-R2 | reverse complement strand
AGCGCCTTGGTATACTCTACCAGTCCACCTGTGTCGGTTTCGGGTACGGTCTATACGGTGGGGCTATTTCCTGGAACCGCTTCACCGCAGGATCAATCCAATAAGACCCTACGATACACGCGATCCGTCACTCTCCACCAGGCCCACGATTATTAACGTGGTTCCCATCGACTACGCCTTTCGGCCTCGCCTTAGGGGCCGGCTAACCCTGCTCAGATTAACTTTAAGCAGGAACCCTTGGACTTTCGGCGAGGGAGTCTCTCACTCCCTTTATCGTTACTCATGTCAGCATTCGCACTTCTGATACCTCCAGCAGCCCTCACGGGTCCGCCTTCATCAGCTTACAGAACGCTCCGCTACCGCGTATCCGATCCGAAGATCGAACACACCCACAGCTTCGGTGTATGGCTTGAGCCCCGTTACATTTTCGGCGCAAAGACCCTTAATTAGACCAGTGAGCTGTTACGCTTTCTTTAAATGATGGCTGCTTCTAAGCCAACATCCTGGTTGTTTTGGGATCCTCACATCCTTTCCCACTTAGCCATAACTTGGGGACCTTAGATGGTGGTCAGGGTTGTTTCCCTTTCCACGACGGACGTTAGCACCCGCCGTGTGTCTGCCGGATATCACTTCCAGGTATTCGGAGTTTGGTTAGGTTTGGTAAGACGGTGAGTCCCCCTAGCCCATCCAGTGCTCTACCCCCTGGAGTGTCCATCCGACGCTCTACCTAAATAGATTTCGCGGAGAACCAGCTATTTCCGAGTTTGATTGGCCTTTCACCCCTAGCCACAAGTCATCCCGATCTATTGCAACAGATATGGGTTCGGTCCTTCAGTGCGTGTTACCGCACCTTCAACCTGCTCATGGCTAGATCACTCGGTTTCGGGTCTAATCCGACGAACTGAACGCCCTGTTCAGACTCGCTTTCGCTACGCCTCCACCTATCGGCTTAAGCTCGCTCGTCAGACTAAGTCGCTGACCCATTATACAAAAGGTACGATGTCACCCAGGACGAACCTTGGGCTCCATCTGTTTGTAGGCATTCGGTTTCAGGTACTATTTCACTCCCCTTGTCGGGGTGCTTTTCACCTTTCCCTCACGGTACTGGTTCGCTATCGGTCATGCACGAGTACTTAGGCTTGGAGGGTGGTCCCCCCAATTTCAGACAGGATTTCACGTGTCCCGCCTTACTCAAGGATCATCGAAGACATTACGCGTACGGGGCTATCACCCAATTGCGCCAGGTTTCCCAACCTGTTCCGCTTCTTCTTTCAATGACCACTGGCCTGGTCCGCGTTCGCTCGCCGCTACTGACGGAGTCTCGGTTGATGTCCTTTCCTTCGGGTACTTAGATGTTTCAGTTCCCCGAGTTCGCTTCTAACCCCTATGTATTCGAAAGTTAGATACCTTCTCATGACCGCTGTTAATTTAAACCGCTCACGCCCGATGCTGCGCATCGGCTCCGCGAGGCGCGGCAAAAGCCGCGTCGGCCGGTCGGCCTCTGACTGCCGTGCACCCTTCATCAACGAAGGCGCCCGGCCGCCAAAGCCTCACGGCTCAGCAGTTTAAACTTAACAGCGGTCGAAGGTGGGTTGCCCCATTCGGAAATCCACGGATCAAAGCTTATTCGCAGCTCCCCATGGCTTATCGCAGCGTATCACGTCCTTCATCGCCTGTGCATGCCAAGGCATCCACCAAATGCCCTTCTTTCACTTGATCATTCTCATCGTCAATGCTCACCGTTTCCTCTCGTTCACGGGTCGAAGACCCTGCGCGGGCGCGGCCTGACCAGCCGACGCGCGGTCGCGCTTGCCTCCGGCATCTTGCGATGCCTTCGGACGGCGCGGCCACTCGCCGAAGTCAGTACGACCCGTACGTGTGAACCAAAGGAAGAGAGAGGCAAACATTCACGCTTACTCTCATTCGAACACCGCAAACACCGGAGAAGTGTGCAACTCCATCCAGCGTCCTGCAGCGGTGCTCTTCATGTCGACCGGGTAAACCAGCGCGTGACCCCAAAAAGTTGTTCGACTTTTTGGAAAGGTTTCACGCGCAAGGCAAATTTCCGATCGACGAAAGACCAGCTTCTCGAGACGAACCCCGACGGCGTGCGGTCAGGCAACACCGATCATGGGACAAAAGGCTTGTTATGACCGAAACGGGCGATGAACCCGTGCCGGAACCTTTCGTCGACAGACCGTCCGAACCCTGAGCGGGGCATGACCAGCAAGCTGGCCAAAATGACGATCTTCGAGATCCGTCTTCTTCTTCACGATGATAATTGAGAACAGGCAGACACTCGGACAAGCGTCCAAGGCTGCAAACCTTATTCTTTCTCCTGGATGGCCACATTGTGGCTGGATGCTCGCTCGCCGACCAAAGCGCCGTGTGGAGCTTTGCCGCGCTCCCCGCAGGAGCAAAGCTCCGAGGAAGCGCAAAAATGGAAAAACCCGACAGGCTCCACCATTTGCCGCACAACACTCGACCCGATCGCCACCCACCTCAAAGGCAAATGGTGGAGCTTGTCGGGATCGAACCGACGACCCCCTGCTTGCAAAGCAGGTGCTCTCCCAGCTGAGCTAAAGCCCCATGTCTTTTTGCTCACGCCAGACGCTTCGCGTCGGCTGCGCAGGCGCGCCGAACGATCGGCGACGGCCAGTCGGCCTGTATGGGCGACCCTTCTGCACCGGCTGTGGAACGGCAAGCTCCGAGGCCCGTGCCCGTCCGCCCGCAGTCTCGAAGAGACGAGGACGGACAAACCGGCAAAAGCGACCCGGGCCCACCAAATCGGTCAGCCTCAGCGCTTCGAATCGACACCACGGTGCCACCGATGTGGTGGGCCCGGGTAGATTCGAACTACCGACCTCACCCTTATCAGGGGTGCGCTCTAACCAGCTGAGCTACGGGCCCGAACCCTTGCGGTTCGAGACCCCGACATCGCGCCCAGCCTTTCCGGCAACGCGGCGACGTCGGACACCGACCGGTCCGGCAATTCATCCAGGGAAGAAAGAGAAACGAAGGCGGCGGGGCCTGCCTGACCACGAAGCCTCCGAGGAGGCCGCATGGCGCTTGTATGCGCGACGCCGCTCTGACTGATTGGCGTCTTGGTTCTAAAACAGTCCAATACGGATGTCCGATCGACCCTGCCCGAAGACAGAACCACCGGATGCCTTAAAGGACCATCCTTAGAAAGGAGGTGATCCAGCCGCAGGTTCCCCTACGGCTACCTTGTTACGACTTCACCCCAGTCGCTGACCCTACCGTGGTTGGCTGCCTCCTCTTGCGAGGTTAGCGCACCACCTTCGGGTAGAACCAACTCCCATGGTGTGACGGGCGGTGTGTACAAGGCCCGGGAACGTATTCACCGTGGCATGCTGATCCACGATTACTAGCGATTCCAACTTCATGCACCCGAGTTGCAGAGTGCAATCCGAACTGAGACGGTTTTTTGGGATTAGCTCACTCTCGCGAGTTGGCTGCCCACTGTCACCGCCATTGTAGCACGTGTGTAGCCCAGCCCGTAAGGGCCATGAGGACTTGACGTCATCCCCACCTTCCTCTCGGCTTATCACCGGCAGTCCCCCTAGAGTGCCCAACTGAATGCTGGCAACTAAGGGCGAGGGTTGCGCTCGTTGCGGGACTTAACCCAACATCTCACGACACGAGCTGACGACAGCCATGCAGCACCTGTGCACTCGTCCCGAAGGAAGGATACCGTCTCCGGTAACCGTCGAGGCATGTCAAGAGCTGGTAAGGTTCTGCGCGTTGCTTCGAATTAAACCACATGCTCCACCGCTTGTGCGGGCCCCCGTCAATTCCTTTGAGTTTTAATCTTGCGACCGTACTCCCCAGGCGGGAAGCTTAATGCGTTAGCTGCGCCACCGAAGGATAAATCCTCCGACGGCTAGCTTCCATCGTTTACGGCGTGGACTACCAGGGTATCTAATCCTGTTTGCTCCCCACGCTTTCGTACCTCAGCGTCAGTACCGGACCAGTGAGCCGCCTTCGCCACTGGTGTTCCTGCGAATATCTACGAATTTCACCTCTACACTCGCAATTCCACTCACCTCTTCCGGACTCAAGACATCCAGTATCAAAGGCAGTTCCGGGGTTGAGCCCCGGGATTTCACCCCTGACTTAAATGTCCGCCTACGTACGCTTTACGCCCAGTAATTCCGAACAACGCTAGCCCCCTTCGTATTACCGCGGCTGCTGGCACGAAGTTAGCCGGGGCTTCTTCTGTGGGTACCGTCATTATCGTCCCCACTGAAAGAGCTTTACAACCCTAGGGCCTTCATCACTCACGCGGCATGGCTGGATCAGGCTTGCGCCCATTGTCCAATATTCCCCACTGCTGCCTCCCGTAGGAGTTTGGGCCGTGTCTCAGTCCCAATGTGGCTGATCATCCTCTTAGACCAGCTATGGATCGTCGCCTTGGTAGGCCATTACCCCACCAACTAGCTAATCCAACGCGGGCTCATCCATCCCCGATAAATCTTTCTCCCTCAGGACGTATACGGTATTATCTCCAGTTTCCCGGAGCTATCCCGTAGAGATGGGTAGATTCCCACGCGTTACTCACCCGTCTGCCACTCACTCCGAAGAGTGCGTTCGACTTGCATGTGTTAAGCCTGCCGCCAGCGTTCGTTCTGAGCCAGGATCAAACTCTCAGGTTTGATAAGAGTTTTTCCCTGACCGTCACTGTCTCAAAGCATTTGACGAGAGTTACTAGGACGCTCCCAAAATCTCCCCAACCCGCATCGCTGCAAAGCCAGAAAAACCTCAAAAACGCCCATCGCTCGAAACCACCCCGGAGATAACCGAAGTCACCCCCAAAACAGCTCCAAGCCGTACACTCTCATACCGAAACGTAGAACGATCAGTTCATTCTCTCATGGATGCCTCGTAACCGAAAAGGAAATCGGCACGAAACTCCACGCAGACTTACCGCCGCCCACGCTTCTCTTTCTTCTCAATATCAAATTGTCAAAGATCACGGC
>NZ_JAZHLJ010000121.1:0-7351 GCF_036549495.1 Aurantimonas sp. C2-5-R2 | reverse complement strand
CGCTCCTTCGGGAGGTTCTGGCAGGCTTCAGCACCCGCCACGATACGCCGCCTTCTCAGGCCCCATCACCCATTTTCAGCCATAGCTCCGCAGACCAGCGGCTCCGGTTGAGGAGATTTCATGGTAGCGCGCAAAGCCTGAACCCCTATGCCGGGCTGGCGCTGCTCGAGACCGGCGATCGCATCCGCATCGACCTCAACCAGCGAGCGGTCGGCATCCTCGCTTCCGAGGAGGAGCTGGCGCGCCGGCGGGCCGAGTGGAAGGGGCAGGGCGGCTACAACTATCCGGAAAGCCAGACGCCCTGGCAGGAAATCCAGCGCGTCATTGTCGACCAACTCGCAGATGGAATGATCCTGAAACCTGCAGTGAGGTTCCAAAAGATTGCGCAGACGTTCGGAGTGCCCCGGGACAGCCATTGACGGCTGGGTGGATCTGGCTCGACTTCGAGCTGTGCCGCCGCAGGCTCGTGCACCTAGATTATCCGGCGAACGGATCAGCACCGGAACCTACGCCGGTCAACATGCTGGACTGTTAGCAACTCTGTGTGCACTGACCGACGAGACGGTGAGACACGCGGGCGGCAGACGAAGGAGTTTTCCCACACGCTGTTTGTGCTGGCTGCCGTCGCCGGCTACCGGCGACGTATCACGTTCACGTGCCGCCGAACGCACACGTTCAATCGTGGCTTCGACGTTCTTCGCCGGAAAGGCCGTGAAGACCCGCGGCGTCGCGACCGCGACCCGAACGGAGCCGTCGCGGTGGATGGAACGAAACAGGCGTTTGCACTCGCTCGCCGCGTCCGGAGTCTGCTCGGCAATTGAACTCAATGCATCATCTCTCTGATCATCAGCAGCGCCGTTCTCATGCAGGCGATCCGGACCGGCCCGCGGCCAACAGCGCCGAAATGCTCGACACGGTGAAGAGTCTCTCTTCCTCGGCGGGCGCAGGCGAAATGCACGAGTCCGGCCTCGTCTCCGTTGCTGGCCGGGCCTGCAAAGCCCGTCGTCGAGATGCTGATGTCCGCCTTCGAGCGGTCCAGCGCCCCTTCCGCCATGGCGATGGCAACTTCGCGCGAGACCGCGCCCTTTTCGTCCAGCAGCATCCGTGGGACGCCGAGAAGGTCGATCTTGGCGTCCTCCGTGTAGGTCACGAAGCCCCGGTCGAACGCATAGGAGGCCCCTTCGACATCGGTGAAAACGCCAGCAGTCCTCCGGTGCAGCTTTCCGCGGTCGCCAGCGCGATCGACCTGTCGCAGGCCTCCTCCAGCATTCTCCTCGTCAGTTCTTCCACATCCTTGGGCAGGGCGATCGACAAGGTCTCCGTCATGGGAAACACTCCTTCATCAGAATCGGCAAAGGGCTCACGGAGGGGCTTGTACGCGACCCCGCCGATCATGCGCACGATCGGCCAGCAGTCGAATGATGTCGCTACTGACATCGCAGAACTTCTGCCGCCGTACATCAACCATTTCGTTGGCCGATTGAGAGCGCCGATCATGTTGGCCGCAATTGGTCTCGTAGAACGTCTGATTCCCGCATCGGGTCCTGCCGGACGGAGCGGGAATTCGGTAGCCCCTGCATGACCGGGGCCAGGGTCCTTTCTAAAGTCGACTGCCTCACGTTGATATCCGGGATGAGCGCCTCGCGGAGAAAGAGCTCAAGGTCGTCGGCGTGGAGGACTGCTTCTAGCGGGGCTACAAGAAGTCGGCCTCCAGGAGTATGATACCGGCGAACACGGCAGCCGGATGGTCCAGCTGACCGGATCGCCGCGTGGGGGGTGCCGGAACGCTATGCGACGAAACCGTCGGATAAAGATCCTCGCCACCCTTGGACCCGCCTCGTCCAACGAAACGATGATCCGCAAGCTGCATGAGGCGGGAGCCGACGTCTTCCGCATCAACATGAGCCATGCGGACCACGATCTGATGCGCGAGCTCATCCGGCGGATCCGCAACGTGGAAGAGCAGGTCGGCCGTCCGATCGGCATCCTGGCGGATCTACAGGGTCCCAAGCTTCGTGTCGGCAATTTCGCGGACGGACAGGTCGAACTGGAGGTTGGACAGGAGTTTACCCTCGACGACGATCCGGCGCCCGGCGACAACACCCGTGTCCAACTTCCCCATCCGGAAATCCTGGAAGCTGTTGAGATAGGCCACCGCCTTCTGATCGACGACGGGCGGCTTCAGCTCTTGTGCGTCGCCACCGACAGGCACCACATCCACTGCCGCGTCGTCGCGGGCAACAAGATCTCCGACCGTAAGGGCGTCAGCCTGCCGGACACGACGCTCGCCACCGGAGCGCTGACCGAAAAGGACCGCCGCGACCTTGACGCGGTGCTCGCCGAATCCGTCGATTGGATCGCGCTGTCCTTCATTCAGCGTCCGGACGATCTTGCCGAGGCGCGTAAGGTCGCGCGCGGCCGCGCCTTCATCCTGTCGAAGATCGAGAAGCCGCAGGCGGTCGAACGGCTCGACGAGATCATCGAACTCTCCGACGCCATCATGGTCGCGCGCGGCGATCTCGGCGTCGAGCTGCCGCTGGAGGACGTTCCTGCCATCCAGAAGCGCATCACCCGCTTGGCGCGCAACGCGGGCAAGCCGGTCGTGGTCGCGACGCAGATGCTGGAGTCGATGATCAGCGCGCCGGTGCCGACCCGCGCCGAGGTGTCCGATGTCTCCGTCGCAGTGTATGAGGGGGCGGACGCGGTCATGCTGTCGGCCGAATCGGCGGCCGGCGATTATCCGGTCGAAGCAGTGTCGATGATGAACCGGATCGCGGAGCGGGTGGAGAAGGATCCGCTTTATCCCGGGATCATCTTCGCCCAGCGCACGGCGCCGGAGCCCACCGGCGCGGATGCCGTCTCACTCGCCGCCCGCCAGATGGCCGAGACGCTCAACGTGTCCGTCATCGTCAACCTACACCGCGACGGGCACGACCGGCCTGCGCACCGCACGCGAGAGGCCGCAGACGCCGATCCTAACGCTGTCGCCGGTCTTGGAGACGGCGCGCCGTCTGTCCTTGGTCTGGGGGCTGCACTGCGTGGTGACAGAGGATGCGCAAGATCTCGACGACATGGTCGACAGGGCCTGCCGCATCGCCGTAGAGCAGGACTACGCGAAATCCGGCGAACGGCTGATCGTCACTGCTGACGTGCCTTTGCGCACGCCCGGCGCCACCAACATGCTGCGGATCGCCTACATCGGCTCGGACGGGCTTTCGGCGGTCTGAGCGAGGACAGCGTCGCGTCGGTCGATGCAGTCGCAAGGCTTAGCGGACGGCCGTTTCGGACCTATTGCCTCCTGGCGCTAACCGGCGAATCATCATTTCCTCAGCCTCACGGCCAGCCCGAGCGGCGGCGAGACGGAGGACGTCATATGGGCGGTTGAAAACCAATTATGTAATCAAGCGTCGATGTCACGCCCAGAGTTGCGGAGTGAGCCCACAAGGTGGGCACGACGAAAATAAAGATGCCGGAGTTGGCCCCTCTGGTCACGGGCGCGTTGGGCGCTCACGCATCTGACGCTCGTCATCAGAAGCACGATGACCGCGATGATTCGCTCCCGTCAAGTCCGGTCCTGACGTTTCTGGTGGTCTTAACCAGCTGGGCAATTCCTTGAGTTCCTGTGTGAGCCTGGGCTGGACCTTCTCCACTCTTTCTGCTCTTGTGGCGAGAGATCGCGCATTCTCGTTCATCATTTTGCCGCCAGACCCGCCGCAGCATCAAGGGCGAAGCTTCGTCTATGCCGCCATGCCGGCTAGGCTGTTGTCCGATTCAGCCAAATCGGCCATCGACGCGGCCACGGCGTTTGCCATGCACCATCGGTCGCGGCCTGAATATTTCGCAAGATAGGACGCATGGTCCGCAGCCGAGATCATCGTGTCAAGCCCGGGCGGGTCGTCGTAAACCGCGACGCCTATGCTCGCGGTGACCGTCATCGCTGCACCGTTGTGAGACATGAAGGTCTTTCGCAGCCGATCACAAATGGCTTCGGCGAGATCGCATGCTGCGTCCTTCGACATAAGGCGACCGAGGACACAGAACTCCTCCCCACCAAGCCGCCCGACAGAATGGGGCTCAGCGGCTGTCTCGTGAACTGTTCTCGCGATTAGGGCCGCAGCCTGCCGAAGCACCTCGTCGCCAGCCGCGAGCCCTTGCGAGTCATTGACGAGCTTGAAATGATCGAGATCGATCATCAAAACAGCGAGAACTTCTCCTGCCGTTCGATCCGCCAGGATCTCCTCGGCTTCCGCAAAGAACGCCCACCGGTTCGCCAAGCCGGTCAGCATGTCGGTTCTTGCGAAGCGCTCAAGCTCACGCTGCGCATTCTGCAAGCGGTGTGTGGCGCAGATCCAGGGAAACAGAAACCAGGGGGAAACGATCGTCGCGATCAGGAAAGGCAGAAGAACCTCCTCCTGCAATCCCTCGTTGAAGTTCAGAAGCCGCAGCGCCGTCCAGCAGACGAGCGCGGCCATCGCTGCTGCGACGAGCGTGAGTCCACAGGTTTTGAGAAGAGTCCGGAGCGACATGCAAGGATACTGCTGCTAAAACCTTGCATTCTGATTGATGCGGGAACCGGAATCTGCGGCATTCGCGCCAGGGTTCAGACCATCAGTGCCCAAATACGAAAGTCGGGGCTACACAACAGGTCCTCGAGCACCTATAGTCAGTCGTGAGGGCATTCGGAGCGCCGTAGCGCTGAAATCCTTCAATTTCCGCACACCCCTTTTCAGGTGGTCGGCCTTTTCCCGAAGAGCGGGGGAAGCGTGCTCGCTGTCGATGCGACCGCATCACATGGCGAACCGTCATCTCGCTCGAAGCCGCAAACATTGCGGCTGTCGGGTGGATGCTGGTCCGAGCTTCACGTCGCCGGGTTTTTCTCGGCCGATGCGCGGTGCTGCGTTCCAACGCTCGTCCTCGAACCATGGGAGCGTGAATGACCGACGAAGTATTCGAGCCTAGTGAAATTATTCTCGAGATCGAAACGTCCGACGATAACGAAGACGATGTCTTCAACGGCTTCGGATCCGGTCCAGTGCCAATCGAGAAACGTGACGGCGATTTGGCTTCGCATCCAACGATGCTTCAATACAGACTGCGCAAGAAAATTTCCGATGCGACAGTGGAGGCGATTCAGGAATACTTAGATACGTTCGGTTCCGGTCGAGCTCGCTTGCGCACCATCAACGACACAGTGTTTCTTCAGCCGCGGACGCAGTCGGACGTCGATCTCCTGTGCGGCGAAATGGACCAGTTCGTCACTGGCTGGAGAACTGAGCGATGAGCGCCGTCTTCGAACGCAGCACAGCCTCCGGCCCCGTTTCTGGTCACTATCCCGGTGCTGGGTACCTGTCGCGGCGCACCTTCGCGATCATCTCGCATCCGGACGCCGGCAAGACGACGCTGACCGAGAAGCTGCTGGTCGCCGGCGGCGCCATCGCCATGGCGGGAGCGGTGCGGGCGCGCGGCGAGCGGCGGCGCGCCCGGTCGGACTGGATGGAGATCGAGCAGAACCGCGGCATCTCGGTGACCTCGTCTGTGATGACCTTCGAGCGGGAGGGCGTCACCTTCAATCTCCTGGACACACCGGGGCACAGCGACTTCTCGGAGGACACCTATCGCACGCTCACGGCCGTCGACAGCGCGATCATGGTGATCGACGCGGCCAAGGGCATCGAGAGCCAGACCCGCAAGCTGTTCGAGATCTGCCGCCTTCGCGACATCCCGATCATCACCTTCGTCAACAAGGTCGACCGCGAGGGGCGCGATCCCTTCGAGCTTCTCGACGAGATCGAGGAGGCGCTGGCGCTAAACGTCGCCCCAATCGTCTGGCCGGTGGGAATGGGTTCGGACTTTCACGGCTGCTACGACCTTTTGGCGGACGAATACCTTCTCTCCTCCGAGGGCCGAAACGGGCATTGTAATACCTCGCTCGCGATGCGTGGCGTCCGCGACGAGTCTCTGCTCAACCACCTCTTCGAGCACGTCCTGGAGCCTTTTAGGGAAGGCGCGGAACTGGCCAAGGAAGGCTATGCGGCGTTCGATCCGGAGGCGTATCGGCAGGGGCATCTGACGCCGGTGATTTTCGGCAGTGCGCTGCGCGACTTCGCCGTCGACCAACTGCTGCGGATCATTGCTGACGATGCACCCTCGCCCCGACCACAGCCGACCAATCAGGGAGCCGTAGATCCTAGCGCCGAGGCGGTCTCGGCTTTCGTCTTCAAGGTCCAGGCGAATATGGATCCGAACCATCGGGATCGTGTTGCGTTCGTGCGCTTCTGTTCCGGTCACTTCCGGCGCGGGATGAAACTCAAACACGTCAGCAGCGGGCGCAGCTTTGCCGTCAATAACCCGATCTACTTCTTCGCCCAGGAGCGGGCCCTGACCGAGGAGGCGCATGCGGGCGACGTCATTGGCATTCCGAACCATGGGACCCTGCGCGTCGGCGACACCCTGACCGAAGGCGACGAATTTCGATTTACCGGACTGCCGGCCTTTGCCCCGGAAGTGCTGCGGCGGGTCCGTCTCGAGGACACCTCGAAGGTGAAGCAGTTGCGGCGGGCGCTGGAGGATCTCGCCGAGGAGGGATTGGTCCAGGTTTTTAAGCCGATGATCGGCTCGAACTGGATCGTCGGCGTCGTCGGGCCGCTCCAACTCGACGTGCTGTCGTCGCGCATAGCTTCCGAATACAAGACGGAGGTCGCCTTCGAGCCGGTGCCGTTCGGCACGGCTCGATGGATCAAGTCCGACAGCCCCCGCAAGCTGCAGCGATTCCTTGAAGAAAATATTCTGAACATGGCGCGCGACCGGGACGAGCGTCCCGTGTTCCTTCCCCGGGATGACTGGGAGCTGCGATACGTTCGCGACAACAATCCGGACGTCGTCTTCCACGCGGTCCGGGAACTTGTCGGCTGATGGGCGCACGCCTCAGATACTTTCCATATCGGAGGTCTGGTGGTTTCTCGACTGGATGAACTCGCAATAGCTATCGCCAACCGCCGGGCAATTCTCTTTGCGGGCGCCGGTCTGTCAATGATTGTTGGGCTGCCGTCGTGGAGAGAACTTGTCGATCACATGCGGCGGGAATTGGAGCTCGATTCTGAAAGCCCAGGCATGGAAGCCAGCTATCAGACGCTCTCCGAATACTATCGGATCAAGAACGGCAGTATTGGCCCTCTGCGTAGCTGGATGGACCGGCACTGGAGCGTTTCGGAAAACAACGTCAAGAACTCTCCGGTCCACGACATGATCGTGAAGCTTGACTCTTGCCTATCCGGTTGTTACCCACGCCCACTAAATGTGGGGTGCGCCCATTCCCCGGAGTAAAGCCCGTCAAAGGTCGGCGCAGCTGCCT